>JBIIYT010000088.1:0-8227 GCA_044346675.1 Rhodoferax sp.
CTCCATGGCGGGGGCGCTCCCCTGTTCATAGGCTTCAATCATGGTGCGCCCGCCACCCGAGTAGCCGCTGATGGAGGGCAAACACACGGGGAAATCCGCAGGCAGCAGGCCCGCATCAATCAAAGGCCGCAGCAGGGCAATGGCCCCGGTGGCGTAGCACCCGGGATTGGCCACCCGGCGGGCCTGCGCCACAGCAGCACTTTGGCTGGCTGACAATTCAGGAAAGCCGTAGACCCAGCCTGGCGCGGTACGGTGGGCAGTGGATGCATCAATGATGCGGGGCCCGCTTTTGCCAGTCTCTTTCTCCATGGCGTCCACCATAGCCACTGACTCAATGGCTGCGTCATCGTGCAGGCAGAGGATGACTACGTCAGCCTGGGCCATGAGGGCGCGTTTAGCTGCGGCATCTTTGCGCAGGGCCGGGTCAATGCTGATGAGATCCAAGTCAGCCATGGCTTGTAGCCGTTCGCGAATTTGTAAGCCGGTGGTGCCGGCTTCGCCGTCGATGAAGATTTTTTTCATAAAAGTGCCCGTGGCGTCAGAAAAAGCCTCTTGGGTGGGGTCTGAGCCGGCCAGTCCAAGAAATGCTGCGTTACAGCATGATACATTTACCGGTTATCCGAAAGTGCTGTGCGGAAATTTAGCCCGGCTAAACCTGCATGGTCGTCCTAGTCCGTTCCTGAGAGAGCCCTCATGAAGATTCACGAATACCAAGGCAAGGAAATCTTGCGCCAAGCTGGTGTACCGGTGCCCCGCGGCATCCCGGCCTTCACCGTTCAAGAAGCAGTGGAAGCTGCTCAAAAATTAGGCGGCCCCGTGTGGGTGGTCAAAGCCCAAATCCACGCCGGTGGCCGTGGCAAGGGCGGCGGCGTGAAAGTGGCCAAGTCGATTGACGACGTGAAGCGTCTGGCAGGTGAAATTTTGGGCATGCAGCTCAAGACCCACCAAACTGGCCCCGAAGGCCAAAAAGTGCGTCGCCTGTACATCGAAGATGGCGCAGACATTAAAAACGAACTGTATGTCTCCTTGGTGACCGATCGTGCCACCCAGAAAGTGGCCCTGATTGCTTCCAGCGAAGGCGGCATGGATATTGAGGAAGTGGCCCACTCCACACCGGAGAAGATCATCACCGAGATGATCGACCCCCTTACCGGCATTACCACCGAACAAAGCAAGAAGGTGGCCGCAGCCATCGGTCTTAGCGGTGCTTCGGTAGATCAGGCGGTGGACATTTTCGCCAAGCTCTACAAGTGCTACATGGACACCGATGCGTCTTTGGTGGAAATCAACCCGCTTAACTGTGACAGCAAAGGCAATGTCACGGCCTTGGACGCCAAGTTCAATTTTGACCCTAACGCTTTGTTCCGCCACCCAGAAATCGTGGCGTACCGCGATTTGGACGAAGAAGACCCCGCTGAAGTGGAAGCGTCCAAGTTTGATCTGGCCTACATCAGCCTGGATGGCAACATCGGCTGCTTGGTCAACGGCGCAGGCTTGGCCATGGCCACCATGGACACCATCAAGTTGTTTGGCGCAGAGCCAGCCAACTTCCTCGATGTGGGCGGCGGCGCCACCCCCGAGAAGGTGACTGAAGCCTTCAAGATCATGCTGAAGAACACTAAAGTGAAGGCCATCTTGGTCAACATCTTTGGCGGCATCATGAAATGCGACACCATTGCCACTGGCGTGATCACGGCTTGCAAGGCCGTGAACCTCTCTGTGCCACTGGTGGTGCGCATGAAGGGTACCAATGAAGAGTTGGGCAAGAAGATGCTGGCTGAGTCCGGTTTGCCCATCATCAGTGCCGACACCATGGCTGAAGCAGCCCAAAAAGTCGTCGCAGCGGTTGGCAAGTAATTTTGCGGGACAGACCTTTAGCTCTGTCCCCAACTGAATAGGAAAAGTCATGTCGATCTATATCAACAAAAACACCAAAGTCATCACCCAAGGCATTACCGGCAAGACCGGTCAATTCCACACTGAAAAGTGCCAGGAATACGCCAATGGCAAGAACTGCTTCGTTGCGGGCGTGAACCCCAAGAAGGCGGGCGAGTCTATTTTTAATATCCCGATCTACGCCTCGGTGAAAGAAGCCGCCCACCAAACCGGTGCCACCGTGTCCGTGATCTATGTGCCTCCCGCAGGCGCTGCCGCAGCCATTTGGGAAGCGGTAGAGGCTGATCTGGATTTGGCCATTTGCATTACCGAAGGCATCCCCGTGCGGGATATGCTGGAAGTGCGTAACAAAATGAAAGCAAAAGAAGCCGCTGGCGGCAAGAAGACTTTGCTTTTGGGCCCCAACTGCCCTGGCTTGATTACCCCTGAAGAAATCAAGATCGGCATCATGCCTGGCCACATCCACCGCAAGGGTCGCATCGGCGTGGTCAGCCGCTCCGGCACACTCACTTACGAAGCCGTGGCACAGTTGACCGAGATCGGTCTGGGCCAGTCTTCCGCTGTGGGTATTGGTGGCGACCCCATCAACGGCTTGAAGCACATCGATGTGATGAAGGCCTTCAACGACGATCCCGATACCGATGCCGTCATCATGATTGGCGAAATTGGTGGTCCTGACGAAGCCGAAGCCGCCCGCTGGTGCAAGCTCAACATGAAAAAACCCATTGTGGGCTTCATTGCTGGTGTCACCGCTCCCGCAGGCAAGCGCATGGGCCATGCCGGTGCCCTGATCTCTGGTGGCGCTGATACGGCAGATGCTAAATTGGCGGTGATGGAAGAGTGTGGTTTCAAGGTCACGCGCAACCCCTCTGAAATGGCCAAACTTCTCAAGGCCATGCTGTAAAGCTGTAAGTAGTGGTCCTAAAGAAGCCGAATTTCCCGATGGGCAATTCGGCTTTCTTGTTTAAATGCCTTTGGCACTGAAATAAAAAGAACACCGTGGAAGAATTTCTCACCGCTCATTTTTGGATCGCAGTGGGTCAGATCATCATGATCGACATTTTGTTGGGGGGCGACAACGCGGTGGTCATTGCACTGGCCTGCCGCCAGCTGCCGCCCAACTTGCGTACCAAGGGTATTTTGTGGGGAACTGCTGGGGCTATTGTGCTGCGCGTTGTGCTCATTGCATTTGCGTTGACGTTGTTGCAAGTGCCGTTCTTGAAGCTGGTAGGGGCTGCGCTGCTGCTGTGGATTGGTATCAAGTTACTGGTGCCCGATGACGATGGGCACTCAGACATTCAAGGCAGTGACAAACTGTGGGCTGCGGTAAAGACCGTGATCGTGGCTGATTTGGTGATGAGTGTCGACAATGTGATTGCCATCGCTGGCGCTGCCACGGGTGCGGGTAGCAACCATCAAATGCCATTGGTGATCTTTGGCTTGTTGGTCAGCATCCCCATCATCGTGTGGGGTAGCCAGATGGTGCTCAAGCTGATGGATCGGTTTCCCTTCATCATCACCGTGGGTGCCATGTTGCTGGGCTGGATTGCCGGCACCATGGCCTACAGTGACCCTGCAGTCGTAGGGTGGTTGCCACAAACCAAAGTGGTGTACTACGCCATGGGTGTTGCAGGTGCGCTGTTTGTTTTCTTTTTGGGCGTGGGCTTGAAGCGGCGCGCTCTCAAGCCAGTTTGACTGTGGCCTTTGGTCGTTCAAAGGTGGCCATTCGTCAAAAAGCACACATCTGGGCATAAATACGCTTGTGTGCAAAAGCGGCGTCTGCTAACGTGCACGTTCGCCTTGGCCTGCTGGCTAGGACACATCACGGCTTGGTAAGACTGATATGGAGATGCCTTCAAAGGGCTAAAGCGGCAAGTGGCAAAAACTTCTAAGAAATCGGGTTTGTTTTGGAAAGCTGACTGGTTTGCGGGGCTTGCAGTTATAGCGGCATGCGTGGTCTTGTCTTTTTTTGTGGACTTTGCAGGTGCGCTTGAAAATCGTTTCTATGATTTTGCAAGTACCAGCACTTCGCGCCAGCCGTCAGATCGCATCGCAGTTATTGCCATAGACGACCAAAGCATTGCCAACATTGGGCGCTGGCCATGGCCCCGAGATGTGCATGCCAAGCTGATAGACCAACTTGCTGCAGCCAAAGCCAAGACCATAGTACACACCACGTTCTTTTTTGAGCCGCAAACAGACCCAGGCTTGGTGTACATCCGCAAAATGAAAGAGGCCTTGGCGGCCTCGGGGGAGCCCTCTGCAAGCAGTGAGCAGTTGGCCAAGTTAATTTTGGAGGCAGAGCTGGCCTTGGATACCGACACCTTGCTTGCCTCCAGCATGATGCGTGCAGGCAATGTACTCACACCTTCGGTATATACCTTGGGTGAACCACAGGGCAATGCCGATAGCCCACTGCCTGCGTATGCGTTGAAAAGCACGGTGGACGGGGCTGCGGGGTTTTCAATACCGGCCTCCCGCGGGCAGCAACCGATTGAGTCGATAGGCTCGGTCGCTGCGGGTGTTGGGCATTTAAACCAACTTACCGATGTGGATGGTGCTGTACGCGAGGAGCCCTTACTGGTGAATTACTATGGCGCCGCCGTGCCATCGATGGCTCTTTTGGCGGCTATTAAAAGCTTGAATCTGTCTATGTCCGATGTGCGGCTTCAAGCCAACGAGGAACTCATCCAAATCGGAAAACTCAAGATTAAAACCAATGAGCTTGCTTTGCTGAGGCCTCAGTTTTACAAAGCCCAGGGTGGCAAGCCTGCATTTGCCGTAGATTCTTTTTACGACGTGCTGACCGGCAAAATCCCAGCAAGCAAATATGCAGACAAGATCGTCATTATCGGAGCCACTGCCGCGGGGGTGGGGACACTGTTTCCTGTGCCTGGAAACTCATCGCTCTCTCCGGCAGAGACCATTGCGCACATCACATCCAGCATTCTCAGTGAGCACTTCATTGTGCAACCCGTGTGGGGAGGTTTGGCGAGTTTTCTGGCATTCCTATTGATTGCTGCTTATGTCATTGTTGCCTTGCCGCGTTTGTCGGCGGGGGTGGCGGCTACGGCCACCCTTCTTTTGTTGGTGGCGCTCATCGCGCTTGAGTATGGTTTGCTCTCAAGCTCTGCCATTTGGTTGAAGTTGGTATTTCCTGCCGCGGTGCTGGTCTTGGGCCATTTGGCGCTCACCACCAAGCGCTTCTTGATGACTGAGGCGGGCAAACTCAAGTCCGATGAAGAGTCCGCAGAAACCAACCGCATGATGGGTTTGGCTTTGCAGGGGCAGGGGCAGTTAGATATGGCGTTTGACCGCTTCCGCCGCGTTCCCATGGGGGACGCAGTGATGGGCAATTTGTACAGCTTGGCGCTTGACTTTGAACGCAAGCGCCAGTTCAACAAAGCCGAGGCGGTCTACCAACACATGGCCGCCTACGACAAAGACTACAAAGACATCCAAAGCAAACTCAACCGCGCCAAAAACTTGTCGGAAACTGTCATGTTGGGTGGAGGATCTAGCCACCCAGGGGGCACCATGTTGTTGGATGGTGGCGCGGTAGAAAAACCCATGCTGGGGCGCTATCAAGTGGAAAAAGAGCTGGGTAAGGGTGCCATGGGTGTGGTCTATTTGGGCAAAGACCCCAAAATTGGCCGCGTGGTCGCTATCAAGACCATGGCTTTGAGCCAAGAGTTTGCGGGTGAAGAGCTTACCGATGCACGCGAACGCTTTTTCCGCGAGGCCGAAACGGCTGGGCGCTTGCAGCACCAAAACATTGTGACGATCTTTGATGCCGGCGAAGAACACGACCTGGCCTACATCGCCATGGAGTTTCTCAAGGGGCGCGATTTGGCAGATTATTGTAAGCGCGATCAGCTCCTGTCGGTGGCTCAAGTGCTCAGCATTGTGGCCCGCGTAGCCGAGGCCTTGGCTTACGCCCATAAGCAAAACGTGGTGCACCGCGACATCAAGCCGGCCAACATCATGTACGAGCCCTCCAGCGACACGGTGAAGGTGACCGACTTTGGTATCGCGCGCATCACCGACTCCAGCAAAACCAAAACTGGCTTAGTGCTGGGCACGCCCAGTTTCATGTCCCCAGAGCAATTGGCTGGCAAGAAGGTGGATGGCCGCTCCGACCTGTATTCTTTGGGCGTGATGCTGTTTCAGATGTTGGCCGGTGTGTTGCCCCTGCGTGGCGAGTCTATGGCCGAGTTGATGTACAAAATTGCCAACGAAGAGGCCCCCGACATTCGCACCTTGCGCCCCGAGCTTCCCCTTGAGTTGGCTGATGTCGTGGCCCGTGCGCTGAGCAAACGCCCCGAAACCCGCTACCAATCCGGTGAGGATTTTGCGGCAGATTTAAGAGGTATATTTAGCAGGGTGTCAGGTTTTGCGCAACCGACTCCTGCGGTGCAGGAAGGCCACGCGGGCGCGAAGCTTTTGGGCGGCGGCTCGGATATAGAGATATAAAACCAATGAATTACCGTTTCTGCGCGAAAACAGATCCTGGCCGGACGCGGGGCAACAATGAAGACTCTGTGGCTTATGACGAGGCTACGTTGACCGCCATACTTGCTGATGGCATGGGCGGCTATAACGCTGGAGAAATCGCTAGTGGCATGGCCACTGCGTTTATCAAGTCCGAACTAGGCCGTTGGCTATTGGAGGCGGGCAACAGCGCTTCCATCAGCGAGGTGCGCCGGGCAATGGAAATTTGCGTGAGCAACGCCAACCTTTCCATTTTTAATTCGGCCAATTTCAATGCAAGCTATGCTGGCATGGGAACCACGCTGGTGATGATGGTTTTTCGTGAGCCCTACGTCTTGGTTGGCCATATTGGAGATTCGCGTTGTTACCGACTGCGCCAAGGTGTTTTGAGTCAGCTCACCAAAGACCATTCCTTGTTGCAAGAGCAAATAGATGCTGGTTTGGTGTCGCCAGAGCAGGCCAGCACTTCCACGATTAAAAACTTGGTTACACGTGCTTTGGGCGTCGATGACACAGTCATGCTCGAACTCAACGAGTATGCAGTGGAGGTCGGCGATCTGTACCTTTTGTGCTCGGACGGGCTCTCCGATATGCTCGAAGACGAAGCAATTGCTAAAATCCTCGCCTCGGAGACTGATCCCGAGCTGGCGGCGGCACAGCTTATCGATGCCGCAAATGCCAACGGTGGCAGAGACAACATTTCAGTGCTCTTGGTCGAAGTCAAGGCAGGCGCTGAAAAACGAGGTTTAATCGCAAGATTATTAGGGAAGTAAAAAGCACATGCGGTTTACAGGTTCAATCTATATACAAAGGAGTCGATCATGCCCAAAATGATCGTTTCGATCGATGAGGTCGTGATCAAAGAAGTGCAACTTACCAAGGACAAAACCACCTTGGGACGCAGGCCTTATAACGACATTGTGATTGATAACTTGGCCGTCAGTGGCGAGCATGCTGTACTGCAGATGACTGCGGGCGAAGTCTTTTTGGAAGACCTCAACAGCACCAACGGATCCTATCTCAACGGGAAGGCCGTTAAGAAGCAGCAGCTGCAAAATGGCGACACCATCGAGATTGGCAAGTACAAGATCAAGTTTGTGGCGGATCCCGCTGGCAACAACTTTGACAAAACGATGGTTATCAAAGCCCGCCCCGCAGCACCCTACCAGCCACCTAGCGCGGGCGGCACGCCCAGCGGGTTTGCCACGGTAACTGGATCAGACTCTTTGGAGATGAGCACCCTGCAGGCCTCAATCAAGGTGCTCTCGGGTGCTGCTTCGGGACGCGAGGTTCCCCTGACCAAGGTCGTTACTACGATTGGTAAGCCCGGGGTTGCAGTAGCAGCCATTACCCGGCGAAAGCAAGGGTTTGTCGTCCACCACGTAGAAGGTGCTGGCAACCCCATGCTCAATGGCGCACCGATCAGCGAAGCGCCCATGCCTTTGAAGAATGGCGATGTGATTGAGCTTGCCGGTACACAAATGCAGTTTATTCAGGCCTGAGCGGCCCTGCGTTAGACGGTTGGTGTTTTGTCAATTAACCCTAGGGGCGATTTTTGACCTCTATCGCAAGGCATTGGCCTCGGATTTTGGTAACTTTGTTGCCTGTGGTTTTTGCTCTGCTGCATGCAGCGCAAATCGTCCAGATTGGTGTCTTCAATAGACTGGACGACCTCATCTACGATGCCCGCTTGCGCGCTACCAGCCCCAAAACACTGGACGCGCGCATTGTCATTGTCGACATTGACGAGAAAAGCCTAGCCGATATAGGACGCTGGCCCTGGGGTCGTAACCATCTAGCCCAACTTACCAACACACTGTTTGAGCAACAGCAAATTGCG
>JBIIYT010000089.1:0-8158 GCA_044346675.1 Rhodoferax sp.
GATTGGAGGTGGAGTTGCACGCCAAGGTCCCAGGGCGGCCAAACGTGATTGGAACTTGGAAGGGCGAAGGAGACGGACCGACGCTGATTGTTAACGACCATCTCGATACCTATCCTGCAGGCAACCCCGCAGCGTGGACAATGACAGGGGGTAACCCCTACAACCCGACAGAAAAGGAGGACAAGCTCTATTCGCGTGGCACATCCGACACGCGCGGTAACCTTGCTTGCACGTTGCTTGCGGTTGAAGCGCTGAAAAAGAGCGGGGCGCGCTTTGCCGGGACATTAAAGTGTATTTACACGGTGGATGAAGAAAAGCACGGTCCAAACGGAGCAATCTACCTGCTGGACGAACTGGGCATCAAGGGAGATTTCGAGATAACCGCTGAACCTAGTGGCTGGACTCGGACTCCGGACCAATGGGGAATCGGTGTGGCGGTGGCCCATTCGGGGAACTGTCTGTTGGAACTCCGTACCGAAGGCAGTAAGTCGCATCTTTGGCGGCCTGATACGGGGGTCAACGCCATAAGTAAGATGAGTAAGCTATTGACGGCGCTGGAGTCAATTCGATTTACCCACGAAACCCCTAAATACCCCGGTGCAACACCGCCGATGGTGTGCCCAACTCGCATCGGGGCAGGCGAGCCGCGCGAAATGCAATTTACACCTGCTGAGTGCCGCACCGTCGTGGCTATTGTCGGCATCGTTCCGGGAATGACTTTGGAATCAATCCTAGGCGATATCAATGCGCAGTTCGCGCTGCTCGGAGCAAGCGATAAAGAGTTCAAAGCAAGCGTGAGGCAAGTACCGAATTCTCTGTTCGTCCCCGCGACAATTGAAGTTCCTGAGAACGCCGAACCCGTGGCTTCGCTGTCGCGTGCCTATAAGGACGTTCTCGGTGAGGAGCCGCTTTACTATCGAAAAAATGCCTATTGCGACACGATCCGTTTTTCGCATGCAGGTATTCCCTCGGTGACCTTTGGTCCCGGCGAAGATGGCTGGCCGCCTGTCAACGAGTACATCCATACACCGAAAGCGGTACCTGCCACGCAAGTTCTGGCGCTTGCGATGCTGAACATTCTAAAACCCGTGTAAATCTTCATAGGGAGAAAACCATGAATTTTAGTCACACCACAGCCGAAATTCGGTCCGACATACCGCTTGGCGGCGGGGTGGATAAATCGGTGTTGCAGTTCGATCAAGTGGGCCTGGACTACGACAACAAGCCAGTTCTAAAGTCGCTAAGCTTCAAGATCGCCCGAGGTGAGTTGATCACGGTGCTTGGCCCTTCCGGCTGTGGAAAGACAACGATGCTGAACATCATCGCCGGATTTCTGCAGCCAACGTCTGGCGTAGCACTTGTGAGAGACCGTGAGATAGCCGGACCAGGACCGGACCGTGGGGTGGTGTTTCAGTCCTACGCATTGTTTGACTGGATGACAGTTTGGGAAAATATTGCCTTCAGCCTTCGCTGTGCGGGCAAGTCGAAGAATGAGCAACGCGAGGTTGCTTACAGGATGACAAAGCTTGTTGGACTGTCCGGATCAGAAAACGCCTATCCCTACCAACTTTCCGGAGGTATGAGGCAGCGGTGCGGACTCGCTCGAGTCCTTGCCGCAAACCCCAGCGTAATGCTGATGGATGAACCCTTCGCCGCCGTTGATGTTCAAACCCGCGAATCATTGCAGGAAGAAATTTTGCGGATCAAGAGCGAGACTCAGTGCACCATCATTTTTATTACGCACAGTATTGACGAAGCGGTGTTCCTCGCTGACCGAGTGTTTTTAATGCGGAAGGGGCAACTTGGAGCCTTCGAGGAGTTCAGCGTAGACCTTCCAGCTCCGCGTGGATCGGCAGAAAATCGCTTGCATCCACAATTTTTGTCCATGCGTGAACGTATCTATCGCGCAATGCGCGTTGACGGACACTGATCACCTGAACTGACTGAAAGATGAACACCATGGAACACAAAAAGTATGTGGCAATTTCTGCCTTTACTCCGCTAGCTTTGCTCGGCCTGTGGATACTTGTTACCCATAATGCCTGGGTCAAACCGGTGCTCTTGCCGCCGCCAATAGACGTTCTAAAGAGCTTCATTGACATGATCAGCAACGGCTATTCTGGGGTCAACTTGGCTCAACATGTGCTCGCCAGTCTCTACCGCGTTGGCACGGCCTTTTTGGTCGGATCCGTGCTCGGCATAACTGTCGGCATGATTCGCGGTCGGATTGCTGCAATCGATGCCTTTTTCCTGGTGCCCAGCGAAATGTTGCGGCCGATTCCGCCCCTTGGACTCATTCCACTGTTCATTCTTTGGTTTGGCATCGGCGAAGCATCGAAGATTCTGCTAATTGGCGTATCGGTTTTTCTTATCATGATGGTTAATGCCCAAGCCGGTACACGTAGCGTACCAGCGGATGCAATACGCGCCGCCGAAACTTGTGGGGCGCGACGACTCCAAATCTTCCGCTACGTCGTCTTCCCATCAGCCCTGCCGCAGATCATGACTGGGTTGCGCATCGCACTGGGCACAGCCCTGTCGATTCTTGTCGCCTCAGAACTTCTGGGCGGTGATCGAGGGCTGGGTTTCATTGTGCTGGATGCCGCCAACTTCTTTCGGACGACCTATGTGTTCGCGGGAATCATGATCATTGGCTTGATTGGCTTCCTTAGCGACCGCCTGATCGCAGTCGTGACTCGTCGACTTGTGCATTGGGAGGGCCGCCGGTGACCAATTCTGCGTTGAAAGTCGAGGAGGACTACTCCCGAAGCTTGGGTGTTTCTGCAAGCGACGCCGGACTACGTTTAAAAGTGTCGCCGATCCCGTTTTATGTCCAAGTGCGGGATGCACTCCGCACTCAGATAATGGACGGCGCCCTTGGATCGCACGAAAAAATGCCTTCAGAACAACAAATGACCGTGATGTTCGGTGTCAGCAGAATAACTATCCGGCAGGCACTCAAGGAGCTCGAAAACGAGGGTCTCATTTTTAGGGTTCATGGCAAGGGCACTTTCGTCTCGAAACCGAAAGCGTTCCAAGATCTAACCACCTTGCAAAGCTTCGGCGAAGCGATGCACCCGCAAGGCTACGAAACCTACTCCAAGCTGATAGCTATCAAGGAGATCGACGCCGACCCTCAAGTCGCCTTACGGTTGAAGTTGACTTCTGATGAAACGATTGTCGAAATAAAGCGTATCCGTTACTTGAACCGTGAACCGATGTCCTACGAAGCAAGCTATTTCCCGATTGCAATCGGTCGAAAGCTTTCTCGTGAGGATTTATCGACCCAGGATATTCTGGTAATCCTTGAAAACACCTATCGTATCGATGTCGGCCATGCCGATTTGGTGCTGGGTGCTCATCTCGCGGACGAAAACCAGGCACGCTTACTCAATGTCGAATGCGGGTCGCCGATGCTTCACATTGAACGATTAACGACCGCGGCTGACGGTTCGCCGCTCATGTACGAGCACCTGTTCCATCGCGGTGATGCTTATCGCTACACCGTTCGTGTCAATCGTGGATAAGACGATTGCCAATGGCGGACGTTCGCCATGATTCACCAGATAGATCATTTCCCATGACTACAGACCAAATTGACTTCAACATCCAGGCCCTGCGCCGGAATTACTCTGAAGGCCGCCTTACCCCGGAGGACGTAGTGCGCGAAGCCTATAGGCGGCTGCAGCAGTACGAAAATCCACAGGTGTGGACCGCTCTGGTTGATCAGGAGGACGCACTAGCTGCAGCCCGCGATCTCGGCGCGCGGGACATTGGCCAGTTACCTCTATTCGGTATCCCGTTTTCGGTGAAAGACAATGTCGATGTCGCCGGGATGGCGACCGCCTGCGGCTGCAGTGGTTTCTCGTCGATGCCGCAAATCTCGGCAGTCGGTGTGGATAGAGCCTTGCGTGCTGGCGCAATCCTAATTGGAAAAAATACACTAGACCAGTTCGCTACGGGTCTTAACGGTACCCGAAGTCTCAACGGCTACTGCCGCAACACCTTTGATCCTCGCTACGTACCCGGCGGCTCAAGCTCGGGCTCCGGCGTTGCTGTCGCTGCGGGGCTTGTATCGTTCTCACTTGGTTCAGATACCGGTGGGTCGGGCCGGGTGCCGGCCGCAATGAATAACGTTGTCGGCGTGAAACCGACACTTGGGCTTGTCAGTAGCAGAGGCATGGTTTACAACAACCGATTTTTCGATTGCATGCCAGTATTCGCTCGGACAGTGGACGATGGATATTGCGTTCTCGACTGTATTCGAGGCTACGACCGGCATGACAGCTTTAGCCGCCCTGACGCTGATTCCATCTCATTGGCTATGCCCGGCAAAACCGTCTTTCGCTTTGCGTTGCCGCGCCCCGAACAATTGGAGTTTTTCGGGGATCGCCAAGCACAAGCCGCCTTTAGTAAGGCCGTGAGCCATCTTGAGGCCATAGGTGGGATACCGTGCGAATTTGATTTTTCAATTTTTATTGAAGCGGCCAAGCTGCCTTTCGACAGTGGCCTCCTTGCCGAACGCACAATCAGTTACGGCCACATTCTCGAAAACAGGCCAGAAACCGTTCACCCGGCTGTAGCCGCGATGTTGCGCAAGGGACTGAGCTACTCAGCATCCGACGTTGTACAAGCGATTTATCAGATGCGGGATTTGCGACGAGAAGTAGAGGAACAATTCGCCTCCGTCGACATTATGGTTACACCCACGGTTGGTCGCGCCTACACCTGTGATGAGCTGGAAAGCAATCCGATTGAGTTCAACCACAACATTGGGTATTACACCTATGCGGTCAGTCCGTTGAATTTGTGTGCTCTGGCACTGCCTTCGAGTATTCGTCCTGACGGCATTCCGTTCGGAATACAACTGATTGCCCTTGCTGGGCACGATGGAGCGCTGAACGAAGTGGGAACGCGCTACCAGAATCTGGTCAAACTCCCGCCAGGAATCGAAGCGAAGACCTTGAGCAATCTACCCGCACCTAGTCATGCCTGAACCCATTGGAGTGGCGTTGGTCTACTGTTTCGCCGTGCTGGCGCTGGCGGGATTCGTTCAAGGCGTGTTCGGTATGGGGTTCGCCATGATAGCAACGCCCTTGCTGGCAATGGTTGTAGATTATTCCAGCGCGATTTATCTTGCAGCCGTGCCGCTCTGGGTGATTGCAAGCGTCTTTTTGTTGCTCGAACGGAAGCGGGCTTTTGCGGAGCCAATGTGCCTGAGACTGGTGCTTGGAATTATCGCCGGTAGCGTCATCGGAGTGATGCTGCAAACAGCTCTGCCGCAACGTTTGTCACTGGTACTTCTCGGGTTCCTGCTGATATTCGGCGCGCTAGTACCGACTCTTCTTCAATGGCTGAAGATGGCGCCTCGAACGATGCGCGCACGTTCCGTGGCTACGTTTGGGGCTAGCGCCGGTATAACTGAAGCGGCACTGAACGTGGGCGCGCCGTTCATGGTTCTGTTTGGTGGGCTGGCACAACTAAATCGCTTTCAGCAGATCGTCGCGCTAAATTTATGCTTCGCCGTAGGAAAAACCATTCAATTGTCCCTGCAAACTATCACAATGCCTGCACCGGTAACTCTCACAGTGATATTTGGTGCGGTCGTGATCGCTGGCGCGTCCTACACAGGAGGCATTTTTCTTGGCGGGCGCTATTCTGAAGCCGTCTTCCGCCGCGCGTTGATTGCCTTTCAGGTTGTAATGGCAGCGCTCTTGTTTGTTCGGGCTGGGTTTTCTTCTTGAAGCTTGATCCGTTTCGAACCTACACCGGGCTTCACTCGCCCAACCTAATAGGCTCCAGCCCATCCCCCTGCGCCAGCACCCGCCCAATCACCGCTGTGTGCACATAGCCCGCCTCTCGCAGCGCAGCCACGCAGGCGGCAGCATTCTCCGCAGGCACGCTGGCCAATAGCCCACCGGCAGTTTGCGGATCAAAAATCAACGGGTAGCGGGGGTGGTGCACAAAAGCCTCTTGGTTGCTAATAGCCCGGCGCAGGCGCACGTTGGCACTTTGCAGCGAGCTGACAATGCCCGCCGCCACGCACTCTTGCGCGCCGTCTAGCAGGGGCAGGGCGCTTAAATTAATCTCTGCGTCCACCCCGCTGGGGCGGGTCATCTCCACCAAGTGGCCCAAGAGGCCAAAGCCGGTGAGGTCGGTGCACGCGGTGGCGCCAAATTCGCGCAGGCATTGCGCACCGCGCTGGTTGGACTGCACCATGCTTTGCAGCGCCGCGTCTATCCAGCGGCCCTTGGCGGCCAGCTTGGCGTGAGCTGCAAACAGGGTTCCGGTGCCAATGGGTTTGGTGAGCAGCAGCACATCGCCCGCGCGCATGCCGCCTTTGCGCCAAATTTTGGTGGGGTCGTCTAGCGGCACATCATCAATCAGCCCGTTAATGGCAAAGCCCAGCGCCAGCTCTTTGCCCTCGCCCGTGTGGCCGCCTACTAGCGCGCAGTTGGCGGCGTTGAGCACTTCCACCGCGCCGCTCATCATTTGAAACAACAGGTCTTGCACCTTGCTCTCTAACCCCGGTGGCACGGTGGCAATGGCTGTGGCGCTTTGGGCTTGCGCGCCCATGGCCCATATGTCGCCCAGCGCATGGTTGGCGGCCACTTTGCCAAAGAGGTAGGGGTCGTCAATGAAAGCGCGGAAAAAATCTACCGAATGCACCATGGCCTTCTCCAGTGGCACGCGCACCACGGCAGCGTCGTCGGGGTCTTTCAAGCCGATGAGCACATCGTCGCGCTGCACGGGGTTGAGTTGGCCCAAGGCACGCGAGAGCACCGTAGCCCCCACCTTGGCCCCGCAGCCGCCGCAGCGCATGGCTAGGGCCGAGATGGCTTGCAGAGACTCTTCGCTGCTGAGCTGCACACCGCTGCCCGGCAATGCTGCCGATGTGGACGCAGTGGCCGCGCCGGGCTGCATGAATGCCAGGTCTTGAAACCTGCGCATAAAGCGCTGGTCTATCCAGTCTTTCCAACGCCACACCTGCGCGCCCACCCAACCCGGCCCGCCAAAACCGAGCCAGCCGCGCGACGCCACGGCTACTTTGTCGCCCGTGCTGATCAGCGCAAGCCAGCTGCGCTGTGGGTGGTAGGGCTTAAGGGGCGTGCCCTGCACACTTCGGCGCAAGTTCTCGGTGAGCGGTGGCCCTTGGCGCACGGCAAACACACCGGCTTTTTCTAATTTGTAGTTGTCCATTCTGGCAATGTCGCCCGCGGCAAATATGGCGGGGTCGGTCACCGTTTGCAGGCAGTCGTTCACGCGCAGGCAGCCGTCTGCATCCAGGTCTAAGCCAGTGTCGTGCAGCCACTGCGCACCGCCTGCGCGGGTGACCCACACAATCTCATCCGCATCTACTACCTGGCCACTTGCGGTAAGCAGCCGCCCCGGCTGCACCTGCGTTACCGCGGCATTGCGGTGCACCTGCACTTGGCGCGCTGCCAGCACCGCGTCAAAACGGCGGCGCACGCCAGCGCTGTGCGTGGGCAGTATGGTGGCGCTGCTGGTGAAGAGGTGAAAGGTCAGCTCGTCAGGGTTGCGGCCCATGCTTTGCAGCACATTGCGCAAACGGTATTGCATGGCCAGCAGCAGCTCCACCCCACCAGCTCCCGCGCCCACCACGGCCACGGTGGTCTTGCCCGCGTGGCTTTGCACGCGCTGCAAGAGGGAGAGCCAGCGTTCGTTAAACCGGGTAATAGGCTTCACCGCCACCGCGTTTTGCGCGGCGCCGGGCACGCCACCAAGCTGCGGGGTAGAGCCAACGTTGATAGACAGCACGTCATAGGGCACGGGCGGGCGGTTGCGGCACAGCACGGTGCGCTGCGCGCGGTCAAGGCCCACCACCTCGTCACGGTACAGGCGCGCACCGGCAAACATGGCCAAGCGGCTTAGGTCGATGTGCACCGCGTCGTAGTCGTAATGGCCCGCCACATAGCCGGGCAGCATGCCGGAGTAGGGCGTGTGCACGTCGGTGCAAATGAGCGTGAGGCGCACGCCGGGCAGGGGCCGCATGCCAAAGCTCTTGAGCACACCCACATGGCTGTGGCCGCCGCCCACGAGCACGATGTCGCGCAGGGTGGGGCTGGATTGGTGTGTGGAAGGCATTGTTGGATGGTAAAAGTCAGGCCGCCATAAACCCCGGCAACTTAGAAGCCTT
>JBIIYT010000090.1:0-8093 GCA_044346675.1 Rhodoferax sp.
ATCGCCCGTGCGGTGGTACTGCCCAAACACCGAGCCCACAGGGTCGGGCACACAAACCTGTGTGGCGTAGCGCTGGTAGCGTATGTAGCGGCCCACCGTGGCACTGGTGCCGCCCGTGCCTGCGCCTACCACCACCCAACGGGGAATGGGGTGGCGCTCGCGTGCCATTTGGCTGAACATGCTTTGCGCAATGTTGTTGTTGCCACGCCAGTCGGTAGCGCGCTCGGCATAGGTGAACTGGTCCATGTAATGGCCACCTGTTTGCTCAGCCAGTGCGGCGGCCTGGGCATAGACCTGCGATGCGGTGTCTACCAAATGGCAGCGCCCGCCATAAAACTCAATCTGCGCAATTTTTTCGGGCGATGTGCTGCGCGCCATCACGGCAATAAAAGGCAGACCTAAGAGCCGGGCAAAGTAAGCCTCGCTCACCGCGGTAGAGCCGCTGGACGCTTCTACCACGGTGGAGCCCTCATGCAACCAACCATTGCACAGCGCGTACAAAAAGAGCGAGCGCGCCAATCGGTGCTTCAAGCTGCCGGTGGGGTGGGTGGACTCGTCTTTGAGGTACAGGTCTATGCCGTGCTTGGCAAAGCCGGGCAAGGGCAGGGGAATTAGGTGCGTGTCTGCGCTGCGCTGGTAGTCGGCTTCAATGAGGGCAATGGCGTGGTGTAGCCAGGTGGCATCCGCAGCGCTGTGGGTGTGGGTGGGCATGTTGTGCATAGTCAATTTCGCATTAATCCATATTTTCAATGGTGTCGGGGTCAGGCACTTCACCTATGGCTTGGCGGGTGAGCTTGGCTTGCCCCTGCAGCCAGTTGCAAAACGCCTGAATTTCAGGCCGAGCGCTGCTGCGTGGCCCCACCATCAACCAGTAGGCCAGCGGGGAGTCCAGCCGCATATTGGGCAAAATTTCTACCAAATCCCCGCTGGCCAAACTGTCTGCCACCAGTGGCATACGGGTGAGCGCTACCCCTTGGCCGGTCAGCGCCGCTTGGGCAATTTGGTTGGCGTAGTTGAAATACAGCCAGCGCTTGGGCTCGAGTTTCTTAAAGCCGTGGGTGTCTAGCCAACGGCGCCAGCTCAGCCATTTAAGGTGCTGTGTGCGATAGGCATCACCCGCTTCGATCAGCGCGAACTGGGCCAGGTCTTCCCCCCGGCGCAGGGGTTTGCCGCTTTTAAGCAACCAAGGGCTGGCCACGGGGGTGAGTTGCTCGCCAAACAGACGAATGGCACTGGCAGGCACGGTGCTGGGGTGGGCGTAGCGCAGGGCAAGGTCTACGTCGCTGGTGTCTAGGTCCACCGCGTTGTCGGTGGCATCAATGCGGATATCAATGTCCGGGTACTCGCTTTGAAAGGCTTCTAGGCGCGGGATGAGCCACATGGACGCAAACGACGCCCAAGTGCTGATGGCCACACTCTTGCGCCCCGCAGTGCGCCGAATTTGCCGCACGGCGTTGTCAATGCGCTCCAGCGAGGGCACTACCGCACCCAGCAATTGCGCCCCTGCGCTGGTGAGCTCTACCGCCCGCGTGTGGCGCAGGAAAAGGGGCACACCCACTTCGTCCTCCAGCGCCTGCACCTGGCGGCTTACGGCGCTTTGGGTCAGCGCCAGTTCGTCGGCAGCGGCGCGAAAGTTCAAATGGCGGGCTACGGCCTCTAGCGCACGCAAATGCCCTGCAGAGAGCGGGCGGCTGCGGGTAATGCTGTCGGAGGCGGAATGTGGGGAGGCCATGAAAATCTCGATTAATGCGTAAACGGAATGAATAGCATAGCTCGAAATCATTGGACGCAGCAAGCTACTCGGGCGATCATTCATTGCCTACATTCATGGCCAATCAACGAACTGGAGTACATCATGACTACCGACAGCCTGCGGGACCTGCAATCCTCACTAGACGCTCAAACCCTTGGAACCACTGCCACCCCCATGCAGTTGGCCAAGGGCCGCGCGGTGACCTTGCGCCCCAAGGTGGCCGGTATTTTGCGGGTGCCCCATGGGCGCGCTTGGGCCACGCTAGACGTGCCGCCCAGCAGCCCCTTTAACCCCGAAGACCACTTTGTGGCCCCCGGGCACGACCTGCATGTGCGCGCCGGCCAGCGGGTGGTGCTAGAGGCATGGCCCCGCGCTGGTGCTGAGAGCATCACCTTGGTATATGAGCCGCTGGCCAAGCCACAACGCACCAGCCAGTGGCAAGCTGCAGTGATGGAGCCCGTGCGTGAACTGGGCCACGGCCTGGCACTGTCTGGCTACGCGCTGGCACGCTTGGCGCTGGGCTTGGTGGGCTATGCAGAGTATTTGCTGCCCGGGCGCTGGAGAGGTTTGCAGCGCCTATAAGCTGCGGTGTTTCAGGCACAGGTCAGGCTTGCAGGCCACGGGGTACTCCGCTACGCGGCTGTCCCCCGGCCTGCGGCCTCCTCCTTGATGCCGCTTCGCAGAGTACCCCGTGGCCTGCAAGCCCGACCTGCAACTCTGTTTCAACAGTAATATTGGCTAAGTCTTTTCACCTTAGGCACTTACCCATGACCATCTCCCACTACCTCAGCACATCCCCCAAACTGGGCGACAACAACTACCTCCATCCATCGGCCCAAGTCATTGGCGATGTGCGCCTGGGTGACGATGTGTCTATCTGGTGCAACGCCGTGCTGCGCGGGGACGTGAACCACATTGTGGTGGGGCGCGGCAGCAACATACAAGACCTGACCATGTGCCACGTGTCGCACAAAACCGCCGCCAAGCCCGAAGGCTCGCCACTGGTGATTGGCGACTTTGTCACGATTGGCCACTCGGTGATCTTGCATGGCTGCCACATTGGCAACGAGTGTTTGATTGGTATGGGCACCACGGTAATGGACGATGTGGTGATTGAAAACCAAGTCATGGTGGGCGCAGGCAGCCTGGTGCCACCGGGTAAGCACTTGGAAAGCGGCCATTTGTACATTGGCCGCCCGGTGAAAAAAATACGTGCTTTGGATGAGGCAGAACTCGCCTTTTTGCGCTACTCGGCCGAGCACTATGTGCGGGTCAAGAACAACTATATCGCTGGGCAATCTGCGCAGTCCGGGCAGGTGCAAACGCTCACGCCCAACGGCTTATTTACGCCCATTGGCCCGTACAGCCATGTAGCCAAGGCGGGCGCTGCGGTAGCTTTTTCAGGCACGCCCGGTGTGGACCCCGCTACCGGCGAAATGGCCGGCCCCGATGCCTACACCCAAACCCGCCAGATTGTTAAAAACTTCAAAACCATGCTGGCCGCCGTGGGCTGCACGGTGGCCGATGTACTCCAAGTGCACGTGTACTTAAAGCACGTAGAAGACTTTGCCGAGATGAACCGCGCCTATGCCGAGGAGTTTGGCGTGCACCAGCCCGCCCGTACCGTTATTGCAGTGGCAGATCTGCCCAAAAAAGGCGCGCTGTTAACGATGGATTTGAACGCTGTAGCTAAAGATTAATCGCTGAGGAGTTGGCCATGCACCTGTACGCCCTGTTTTTGCTGGTGGCCACTGCCACTGTGCTCAGTCCCGGCCCCGGGGTGGTGATGACGCTGACCAACGCGTTGCGCTACGGCATGCGAGGCACGTTTGGCGGCATTTTGGGCATTGCCGTGGGCGCGTTGCTCGTGGCGGCTATTTCGGCTACCAGCTTGGGGGTGTTGCTGGCTACATCGGCCACAGCCTTTACGGTGATGAAGTATGTGGGCGCGGCCTATTTGGTGTACCTGGGGCTGCGTCTGTGGCGTGCGCCGCCGTTTAAGTTTGACGAGCAGCCAGCCCATGCGGCAAGCCTGGGCAAACGCTTTGCGGAAGGCTTGTCTTTGCAACTCACCAACCCCAAGGCCATCTTTTTCTTCTTGTCGGTGTTTCCGCAGTTTATTGATTCAAAACGTAACTACGGCTTGCAGTTTGCGGTCTTGGTGCTAACCTACAGCGCCTTGGTGGTGCTCATTCACTGTGGGTACGCACTGTTTGCCAAACGGGCTAAGCGCTGGCTCACGTCAGAGCGCGGTGGCCGCACGGTCAACAAGGCGGCGGGCACCACGTTTGTGTTTTTTGGTGCCATGCTGGCCCTAGCCAAGAGGTAAAAAACGATGCCATTTGTTCAAATATCTTTGCTCCAAGGTAAAACCCCCGCCCGTGCCCAAGCCGTGTCTGAGGCGGTGCACCAAGCACTGTTGGACGTGTTTGGAATCCCGCTATTGGACAAGTTTCACGTAGTGCACGAAGTGCCGCTGGAGCGGCTCATCTTCCCGCCCGGCTACATGGGTATGACGCATACCCGCGACATCGTGTACATCCACATCACCTGCAAAGAGGGCCGCACCACCGACATGAAGCGCCGTCTTTACGCCAACATCGCCGATGGAGTAGCCCAGCGCACTGGCATGTCTCAAGACGACGTGGTGATCGTGCTGGCAGAGAACAAGGCCGAGAACTGGTCGTTTGGCCAAGGCAAGGCGCAGTTGGTGGATGGGGAATAGGGCATACGCGTATGAAGAAGTTTTTGTTGCTGCTGGTGTTGCTTGTGGTGGGCTATAAATATTTGCCCCGCGACTTGCCTTTTTTCGCCAGCCCCGGGGCGTTTGACAAAAGCGGCAAGCCGCTGGTGGTGCTGTTTACAGGACCCAACTGCGGCGTACCCTGCGACAAAGTGCAAATCACCCTGAAAGAGCGGGGCGTGAGCTACCAAGAGATCAGCGTGGCAGGCCCTGACGGCGCGCCGGTGAGCAACAAATATGGCGTTAACCGCTACCCAGTGACCTTGATTGGCAAACAACAGATACTGGGTGACGACACCATAAGCATTGGTGGCGCACTCGCAGAAGCCTATGGCCCCGAAACCCTGCCCCGTATGCAACGTGTGGCGATGGCCAACCACTTTGACGCTGAGGGTCGCCCCAAAGTCATCATGTATGGCACCACCTGGTGCCCCTATTGCAAACAACAGCGCGAATTCTTCGCCGCCAATGGCGTGCGCTTTGACGATGTGGATGTGGAAGCCTCCCAGTCCAGCGAAATAGCCTACCGCGCGCTGCAAGGCGAAGGTTACCCACTCACCTATGTGGGCTACCGCAGGTTTTCGGGCTACAAAGAGCAGGAGATATTGGCTGCTATTGCGGAGCTGAAAAAGGCGAAGGCTCAGAAGGCTAGTTGAATTGGGCGGGTCCAAACGACAACCGGCTGCTCAAGCATCGACTCATCTCGTGCTTTTTCTAGCGCTTGAATAGGTTGCAGGGAGGGCAGTTCTTTCTCTAAAGATGCGAGCGCTGCACTTGCACCAAGGTCTCGATTGAAGAAAGAAAGTTTGTTGCCGTTGGTGTCTGTAACTATCCACAAATCATCGGCAGGTGGTACGTCATATAAAGGCGCAATCTCGATTTGTGAGATGTTTGAAATTGCCAAATGCGCATTCCCAACGAAGAGTAGCCCCCGCTCTACCTTGATCGCGTGGCGCTTCTCCAAAAGTTTGACATACCAAATGAGAGCCATGATTCCAGCTGCTGTGGTTAGAGCCAGAATGGTGACGAGGATACTCATGGCGAGTGACGTTTATTGATGAGGTGATGGTGTTTTGACTATAGCCCAACACCTTCACCAATCCTCCTTCACCGCCAACACCGCATCGCGCCCTGCAGCGGCTTGCCCTGCCAGCCACGCAGTCACCGTGCCCGCCACAATCACCGCCGCGCCCAAGCCGCTTAAGCGACCCCAGGGCAGGGTGAGTTCCATGGTCCAGTGAAAGCTTTGGGGGTTGACCACATGCACCAGCACCACGGCCACGGCCAGCCCCAAGCCTATGCCAGCAATGGCGCCTAGTGTGGTCCAAGCCGCGCCCTCAAACGCCACCACGCGGAGCACTTGGCGGCGCGTGAGCCCTAGGTGCACCAGCAGCCCAAACTCTTTGCGCCGCGCCAGCACCTGCGCGCTAAAGCTGGCGGCCACGCCAAAAAGACCTATGCCAATGGCCACCGCCTGCAGCCAGTAGGTCACAGCAAAGCTACGGTCAAAAATTTGGAGCGTGATGGCGCGTATCTCGCCCGCCGAGCCAAACTCCAGAAGCGCGGCCGCTTCGCCACCCGGCGTGTGGGCTACTGCGTTGGCTAAGCCGCGCAGGCTGTCTTGTACGGCAGATACATCGGCATCAGCGTGCAGCCAAAAGGCCATATCGTTCACGCGTGTGTCGCCGCTCAGGCGCTCAAAATCTGCCTGCTCCATGGCGATGGTGCCAAACTGGCGGGCGTAGTCGCGCCACACGCCTGCTACAAAAAAACTAGCGTCTTGCGCTTTATCTAATCGTGCTACAGGCTGAAATGATGCTTGAAGTATGTCCAAGTCAGAACCCAGGCGCGCTCCGTACAGGTCTACCATCGCCTCGCTGACATAGACGCCCACTTTGCCCGCTGGCACGGGCAGCGCGTTGCCCACCAAGGGCAGGGTGATGGTCGGGTGGAGGTCGGTATCTTTTGCGTCGTGCAGCGCGCGGGCGATGAGTGTGACGCTGGGCTTGGTCGGGTCTAGTTGCAGGCTTAAGGTACGCTGTGTGCGTACGCGCTCTACGCCCCCAATGCGTGCTGCGCCTTGCAAAAACGCGGGGTTAAAGTAAGCTGCATCGAAACCTGAACTACCAGCGTTGCCACTATTGGCAGTGCGCACGTACAGCGCGGCGGGCAGCACTGCGTCTAGCCATTGGGTGACCGATGTGCGAAAGCTAGCCACCATCACCGTGAGCGCCACCGCCAAGCTGAGCGACGCCACCACGCCGCTTACCGCCACGGCAGCACTTTCGCGCACCCGCCGGGCCCGTTCCACGGCCAGCAGTGGCAAGGCCCTGCGCGCCACCAGCGGGGCCACTAGGTTTAGCACCACAGCCACCAGTTTGGGTAGAGCGGTGATGCCGCCTACCAGCAGCAGCGCCACGCTGGCATAAGCGCCCAAAGGGATGTCCCACACCGGCGGCAGCAGGGCCAGGCCTGCGCCTGCCACCAGCATTGCCAGTCCCAGCCAAGCCGAGGTGCCGTTGCCTTGCAGTGCACCCAGGCCTTTGAGCGTTTGCGCCGGTGGCAAGCGCTGGGCCATGCGCGCTGGCCACCATGCGCCCACCCACGCCGCCGCCATACCCAGCGCGGCAAACACCACTGCGGCAGGGGTGCTCCATTGCAAAGCGGGCGCGGTGCCAGAAAAATAGCCTCCGCCTAAGTCGCCCCCCAGCAAGCGCAAGGCCAGCGCCGCCAAGGCCGCCCCCAGCGCAATGCCCAAGGCGCTGCCCAGCAGCCCCAGTGCGCCCGCTTCTAGCAGCACCAGGCGCAAGCGCTGCCCGGGGGTGAGCCCCAGCACCCCCAGCAGCGCAAACTGCTGCGCGCGGCGTGACACACTGAGCGCCAACACCGAGAACACCAAAAACCCGCCCGTAAACAGCGCCACCAGCGCCAGCACCGTCAGGTTGACCCGGTAGGCACGCGACAAATTGCCTATGCGCTGTGATGGGTCTTGGGGCTCGACCAAGGTGGTGTTGGTAGGCCAGTCGGGTGCGGCTTGCACGCTGCGCATGAATGCAGCGCGGTCCACCCCTGCGCGCAGGCGCAGGTCTATGCGGCTGAGCTGGCCCAGCTTGCCAAACAGCTCTTGGGCGGCCGCGACGTCCATCACAGCCAAAGGTGCGCCGCTGGCGCGCACGCTGCCCGCCACAGCAACGGTGTGCACTTGCAAGCCCTGTTGCAGTTGCAAGGTGTCGCCGCCTAGCTGCTGGCGGGCCATGGCGTTTAAGAAGACCGTGCCGGGGGCGAACATGCTCAGGCGCTCGGCATCGTTTGCTGGCAGCGGCAACAGGTCGGGCGCGATAGCGGCCACTGCCAGTGTGTCCACCCCCACCACGCGCAGCATCACCTTTTTGTTTCCAATGCTGCCTGCAGTGTTGCTCGCAGTGTCTAGTGCGTAGGTGCTCAGCTCCAACACGGGCGAGGCCAGCGCCACGTCAGGGTGGCGCTGCATGCGGGCCAAAAGCGTGTCGCTCACCCCGTCTGCGAGTGCGCTGCTGGGGCGCACTTCCACATCCGCTTGCCCCTCTACTGAGCGCACTGCGGAAGAAAATTCGTCCA
>JBIIYT010000091.1:0-8057 GCA_044346675.1 Rhodoferax sp.
ATCACCACGCGCAAAGCTGGATTTCCAAGCTTCATTAACATGAGCATTTCAGACGCTCTTTGGGCTCGCCATGCCATGAGCTTGGCCATATAGTTTGAAAACTGCGGCTCTTCCTCTAGAAGCTCGTGCACCATAGAGGCCGGTAGCGACAACACATCGGTCGATGTGAGGCACACATAGTTCGCGTAGCTCGGCTTCTTATTAATGATGGACTGCTCCCCAAACCAAGAACACTCACCATACAAGCTGATAGGCACGCTCTCGGTCTCAGAAAGAGGTGACGATGCCGCCACCAAGCCGGTCATGACCAAATGCCAAGAATCTAGGCAATCACCTTTGGAGGAGATGACATGATTTATCTCAAACGAACGTATTTTTAACTTATTCGAGATAAGCTTAGCCCGGGCATCGGGCAAACCAATATGCAAGAGTTGGCGATAAGCATAGGAGCCTGCTTGGCTCTCGGTTCGTTTCATTTTTTATTGGTTCATCAATATTTGATGGCACTTGCATCAGCGCATTCAAGCCCACGAGTCTAACCTTTCTTGCGCTAGCGAGCTGCAACATCGAGCTTCAACGGAATCGTGTTGAAAGGGAAAACTTTGGTAAAGGAGTTTTCTTCCCCGTGCATCTCGGGATGGACTATTTCACGAACCTTACCGTTGACGGCGGCCAAGAGATCGCGCGAGGAGAAGCGCATCGGCAACGCCGACAACCCAGCCACCGCACGCGGAACACCCCACAGCACCACGCAAGCTGCCCGGCATTGATTTGCTAGAGTTGCGATTTCGTAAGGGGACACTCCAATAGCGTCAATGATACTAATGCTTGGAAAGTGTCCCGCCTCCAATGCATCGCTGTCACATTCTTTCCAATTCTCGTGCAGGCGAGCGAGCTTGTTCATCTGGAATCGCAAAAAACTCGAAGATCCACTATCTTGCAATTTGAGTTCGTAGTAAAGGCTCACGATAACTACTCCATGTAGAGAATTTAGACTGCCTTTATTTTCTAAACATGGCGCGTTTACCGCCGCTTCGTTTGCCCGCCGAACGACAATTCATGTCATTTTTGTGTAAGCTTCGGCGAACTATTACCTATTTTCATAACTCAAGATGCTTGGTCGAGCTTGATTTTGGCCCACGTTCTGATGATCGGCTTATTGAACTTCAGCGCATCGGGCAAGCCTGCCAAAGCGGCAGTAGCCTGCGCCATCGTACCGTAAGTGCCGAAATACACCGCCACAAAATTGCGGCCATTGTAGGTACTGGCTTGGGCATATAACAAGGTGGGGTCTACATGCTGGCCGGCAAATTTAAGGTAGGCCAGCCCATTGACGTCGCTCGGTATGGCCGCCAGTTGCAGGGTGTACCGTGCTCCAGCAGGGTCACGCAACACCGTGTGGGTGCGGTCGAAATAGGCTTGGAGTTCACTCTCAGCCGAGGCACCTTGGGGAGTGCTTTGCAACGCCGCGTCTGTGGCTTGCGCACCCGACGCAGCCATTGCGGGCGCTTGTACCTCTGGCGCAGGCGAAGTCTCTGGGGAACTGGCGCGCTCTAAATCTGAGGCCGAGGTGACCACTGGCGCCTGTAACTGCCCTGCAGCGGTTGGGGAAGTTGCACGAGTTGGAGCAGACACAGCAACAGGTGGGACCACTGCCACTTGTAGCAGTCGGTACTGCTCTATTTGCCACACTGCCAGCGTTGTCATGGCAGCAGCGGTAAGCACACTCCCAAGCACCCACTTCCACACCGGACGCAAGCCACCCGGGGCGGGCCTGGGGCCATCGGCATGCAACTCTCCCAAAGCACCTTTGACGTGCTGCACCTGCACCTGTAGCGCGCCCTCGGCATAGGCACCCAGGAGGGCTTTATCGGCAAGCAAATTTATACGACGCGCACGCCCTCCCGCAGCTTTGACCAAGAGCGCCAATGCAGCGGGCGAGAACAAGGCGCCACCCTTCCACCCGGCGGCGCGCAAGCGGTGGTCAATATAGGCGCTGGCCTCCGCCTGCGGCAAAGCTTGCAGCTCAAAGCGGTGGATGACCCGATCGCGCACCTGACGCAAGCGAGGATCGGCCAGCACAGCGTCAAGCTCGGGTTGCCCAAAAAGCATGATATTGACCAGCTTGTGGCTTTGGGTTTCTAGGTTGGAAAGCAGGCGTATTTCTTCTAGGCTCTCTGGAGGCATGGCGTGGGCCTCGTCCACGACCAGCAGGACACGCTGCCCTAGGCCATGGCGGCGCAACAACTCTTGCTGCAGGGCGGACAGCTTGGCCTCGGTGGAGGCGGGCAAGTCGGATAGTCCCAAATCACGCGCAATGGCGCTCAAAATTTCGTCGCGAGAAAAACACGGGTTAGGCAAGTACACGGTACTGACCTTCGCACCGAGCTGGCTGATCATCAAGCGCGACAACAAAGTCTTGCCACTGCCCACTTCGGCCACCACGGTGATGATGCCCTCTTCATGCTTGGCCACATGCAACAAAGCGGACAAAATGTCGCCCCGGCGTCCGCCTGAAAAAAAGAAATCCAGATCAGGAGTGATCTTGAAGGGGGGCTCTTTCAGCCCGAAGTGGTCTAGGTAGAGAAGGGACATAGCATCTGCTGGTGATTTTGTCACGCTTTTGCCAAGCGCAGTTACTTCGAAACCCTAGCTTTTAAAGGCTCTTTCCCTCCAGGAAATACTAATCTTTATAGATTGGGGGCTAACAAGCGCTGCAAATCGGCTGCTGGCATGCCCCGCCTGCGGGCCAAGTCTTGCAGCTGGTCGTCACCTATCTTGCCTACGTTGAAGTAAGTGGCATCGGGGTGGCCCAAGTAAAAACCGCTCACGCTGGCCGCTGGGGTCATGGCCAGACTCTCGGTCACGCCCATGCCGATGTCTTGGCACTGCAGCAGGGCAAACATGTCTTGCTTCACACTGTGGTCGGGGCAGGCGGGGTAGCCCGGTGCGGGGCGTATGCCTCGGTATTTCTCGGCCACCAGCTCTTCAGGCGTCAGGGCCTCTTGGGGTGCATAACCCCACAAATCAGTGCGCACGCGCAGGTGCAGGCACTCGGCAAAGGCTTCGGCCAAGCGGTCGGCCATGGCTTTGAGCATGATGGAGGAATAGTCATCATGGGCCGCTTCAAACGCCTGGGCACGCTTGTCCGCACCTATGCCAGCAGTCACGGCAAACATGCCCGCGTAGTCTGCGGCCACCCCTTTGGGAGCCACAAAGTCGGCCAAGCAGCGGCTGGGGCGCAGCACGGGTTTTCCATCCGGGCCATCCATCTCTTGCTTCTCGGCCTGCTGGCGCAGGCCATACCAGGTAAGGGCCACGTCAGAGCGGCTTTCATCGGTGTAAAACGCGATGTCGTCGTCGTTCACCGCATTGGCCGGGTACAGCGCGACAACGGCATTGGCGGTGAGCCATCGGCCGTCAATAATGCGCTTGAGCATGGCCTGGCCATCGGCGTACACCCGCGTCGCCTCTGCGCCCACTACTTCGTCTTGGAGAATGGCGGGGAAGGGCCCGGCCAAGTCCCAGGTTTGAAAGAAGGGTGCCCAGTCGATGTACTTGGCAAGCTCGGTTAAATCGAAGTTTTTAAAGACGCGCCGCCCGATGAACTTCGGCGCCATGGGCTGATAGCTGCTCCAGTCCACGGGAGTTTTATTAGCTCGCGCTTTGGCCAAACTCCACAGGGGAGTTTGCTTTTTGTTGGCATGTTGGTGGCGCACCTTTTCGTAGTCGGCATTGAGCTCGTCCACATAGCTCGCAGCCTGCTCACCCAACAAACTCTGCGCCACGCTCACGCTGCGTGAGGCGTCCGGCACATATACCACCGGACCTTCGTAGTGGGGCGATATTTTCACTGCGGTATGCACCCGGCTGGTCGTGGCACCGCCAATGAGCAGCGGCATTTTGCGGGTGCGAAAGTAGTCGTCTTTCTGCATCTCGCCCGCTACGTACTGCATTTCTTCCAAACTGGGGGTGATAAGGCCTGAGAGGCCAATAATGTCTGCACCCTCTTCTTTCGCCTTGGCCAAAATCTCGTGGGCGGGCACCATCACACCCATGTTCACCACGTCAAAGTTGTTGCATTGCAAGACCACGGTGACAATGTTTTTACCAATGTCATGCACGTCGCCTTTTACTGTGGCAATCACAATTTTGCCCTTGGCTTTTGCCTCGCTGCCGGCTTCAATCATGGCGGCCTTCTCCGCCTCAATATAGGGCAGCAGGTGCGCCACGGCGCTCTTCATCACCCGTGCGCTCTTGACCACCTGGGGCAAGAACATCTTGCCCTGGCCAAACAAATCGCCCACCACATTCATGCCGTCCATGAGCGGGCCTTCGATGACGTGCAGCGGGCGGCCACCCTTAGCTAAAACCTCACGGTAGGCTTCTTCAGTGTCTTCGGTAATAAAGTCGGTAATGCCATGCACCAGCGCGTGCTCTAAGCGCTTGTTCACGTGCACAGGGGTGTCTGCAGTGCCGCGCCACTCGAGCTTTTTGCTTTCGTCTTTAGCGCCACTCTTAGCGGTCTCAGCAATCTCCACCAAGCGTTCACCTGCGTCAGGGCGGCGGTTGAGTACCACATCTTCCACACGCTCACGCAGCACGGGCTCTAGATCGTCGTACACACCCACCATACCGGCGTTCACAATGCCCATGTCCATACCCGCTTTGATAGCGTGATACAAAAACACGGTGTGAATGGCCTCACGCACCGGGTCGTTGCCACGGAAGCTGAATGACACGTTAGACACGCCGCCACTTACCTTGGCCCCGGGCAGGTTTTGCTTGATCCAACGCGTGGCCTCAATAAAGTCCACCGCGTAGTTGTTGTGCTCGTCAATGCCAGTGGCTATGGCGAAAATGTTAGGGTCAAAAATAATGTCTTCTGGCGGAAAGTCCACCTCATCCACCAGCACGCGGTAGGCGCGCTCGCAAATTTCAATCTTGCGCGCGTAGGTATCCGCCTGGCCTTTTTCATCAAACGCCATCACCACGGCAGCCGCGCCATAGCGGCGCAACAGTTTGGCTTGGTGCTTAAACGCATCAACGCCTTCTTTCATGCTGATGGAGTTCACCACCGCCTTGCCCTGCACACAGCGCAGGCCCGCCTCAATCACGCTCCATTTGCTGGAGTCGATCATGATGGGCACCCGGGAAATGTCAGGCTCAGAGGCTATGAGGTTCAGAAAGCGCACCATGGCGGCCTGGCTGTCGAGCATGGCCTCGTCCATATTGATGTCGATGATTTGCGCGCCGTTTTCTACCTGCTGGCGCGCCACGGCCAAGGCTTGCTCAAACTCGCCATTCAAAATCATGCGAGCAAAGGCCTTGGAGCCTGTGACGTTGGTGCGCTCGCCAATATTGACAAAAGTGGCGCTCGCAGCCCCACCTTCGGCACCGCCCAGCGCAGCATGGCTTGCACCAATCGTCATCGGCTCTAGGCCGGACAACATCATGGGGGGAAGAGAAACGATAGACTTCGACACGGCTCACCTCGGAATATTGAGAGGAGAGCGCGGTTATTAACCCAAGCCTGGCAGGCCATGTCAAGTCGACACGTCTGTTGCAGCGCTCCTTGGGTTCGTGCTATTTTAATTCACAAAATCGGGCGCGCAGGCACGCTAGGCATATGGGTGCGCCTTACGATTTTTGAAGCCCGCCCGTGGCGACCAGAGGGCTAGTAGTTAAGAAACAGGCCCAGCTCGAAGTGGTCCGCAATTTTGCTCACGGCACCTTTGGTGAAAGTTTCACTCACATAGCGCAAGTTCACACCGAATTGCCCTGGCCCACCCGTTTGCCGCTCGGTGGTATCCAATATGTATTGAAGCTCTAACACGCCACCCAATGAGGCGTCCCAAGTTCCAACCGACGGGTAACCCGTGCCAGCGCCACTGGAGGAGACTTGCGCTCCTGTCGACTTGCGCAGGCCAGCACCGAGTCGAATCTCTTTACTCACATCAAGGAAGCCCAAAAGCTCTACCGGCAAGCGATTGAAGGTCAAGTCGCCATTCGAAGCAGGCACTGTAGAGAGCTCTTTGCCCACGGTAGCTTGCAGGGTGATTTTTTTAGCAATACGATAGTCAGCACCCAAGGCGTACTTCAGCCCGTTGCCCGAGCTGAGCTCCCAAGATGAACCACTGGTATAGAAACCAGAGTCAAGCGCAGCGCTGCCAAAACCCATGCCTATGCGACCAACAAACCGGGCCTTGGAAGGCTCTTGCACTTGCGCATGCGCCAGTACGGATCCACACACCAGCACGCAAGCCAATAACTGCTTTTTCATCTTTTGCCCCTTTGTCCAAAATTCACTGAAATATTCACATGTTGGGAGGGACAGTCTACCGTCAAGCGGCCTCTTTGTAAAAGAATTGCTTGCGCAAAGACCGCGCTGCAAGGGGAGACACTGCATTATTGATAGCGCCAATGTGCTCAGGTGTTGTGCCGCAACAACCACCCACGATGTTGACCAGCCCCTCGGCCGCAAATTCGCGCACCAAACGGGACGTTACATCCGGGGTTTCGTCAAAGCCGGTGTCTGACATGGGATTGGGCAGCCCGGCATTGGGGTAGCAGCTGATAAAGGTGTCTGTTGCCACGCGGTTGAGCTCTTGGATATAGGGACGCATCAGCGCGGCCCCCAGCGCACAGTTCAGGCCAATGGCCAGCGGGCGGGCGTGGCGCACGCTGTGCCAGAAGGCGGTCACGGTTTGGCCACTCAAAATGCGGCCCGAGGCGTCGGTGACCGTGCCGCTGATGATGATGGGCAGGCGCTGCCCTGAGGCTTCAAAGTACTCATCCACTGCAAACAAGGCCGCCTTGGCGTTGAGCGTGTCAAAAATCGTTTCCACCAAAATGACGTCGCTACCGCACTCGACCAAGGCTTTGGTCTGGTCATAGTAGGCAGCGCGAAGCTCTTCAAAGGTAACGTTGCGTGCGCCGGGGTCGTTCACATCGGGGCTGATGCTGGCCGTCTTGGGCGTGGGGCCAAGCGCGCCCGCCACAAAGCGGGGCTTGTCGGGGGTGGAGTATTTGTCACAGGCGGCACGGGCTAATTTGGCGGAGACGAGATTCATCTCCACCGCCAAGTCCGCCATGTCGTAATCGGCCTGGGCCACCGTGGTGGCACCAAAAGTATTGGTCTCAATCAGGTCGGCACCGGCAGCCAAATAGGCTTCGTGGATGTCGGTGATCACGTCAGGGCGGGTGAGCGAGAGCAGCTCGTTATTGCCTTTCACATCTTTGTGAAAGTCTTTGAACCGATCACCCTGACTGCCTGCGCCGGTGTAACCCGCTCCGCGGTACTGTGCCTCGCCCAGCTTGAAGCGCTGGATCATGGTGCCCATAGCGCCGTCTAAGATGACGATGCGTTTTTCCAGAATGCCTGGCAGGGCTTGGGCGCGGGTGTAGTGCAGAGGTTTCATGGGGTCTATTGTAGAAAGCCGGGGGTGGCCTTGGCTAGCTCAGGTTGATGTGCGGACCAAATGCCAAAGCATGCCGGGTACATTAAAGGCACAGGCCATATCATCGCACCAGCAATTTTGCTATTGAATCTCGCCATTTCCGCAAACCCCGCTTACATAAGCAGCTATCAAAATAATAGCAATTTTCGTGTCTTTTCAGCAAATTCTTAGCGAAGTATTTGGCTACGCGCAGTTTCGCGGTCCCCAGCAAGCCATCATCGAACACGTAGGCGGCGGGGGCGACGCGCTGGTGCTCATGCCTACGGGCGGCGGCAAGTCACTGTGTTACCAGATTCCCGCCATTGCCCGCCAGCGTACGGGGCATGGCGTGACCATCGTTATTTCACCGCTGATTGCGCTGATGCACGATCAGGTGGGCGCGCTGCACGAAGCGGGGGTTAGCGCCGCGTTTCTGAACTCCACGCTCTCCGGTGAAGAAGCCTACCAAGTGGAGCAGCACCTGATGCGCGGCGAGATCACTCTGCTGTATGCCGCGCCCGAGCGGGTCACCACGCCGCGGTTTTTGGCCCAGCTGGATGCGCTGTTTGAACGTGGAAGTTTGAGCCTATTTGCCATTGACGAGGCCCACTGCGTAAG
>JBIIYT010000092.1:0-8012 GCA_044346675.1 Rhodoferax sp.
ACCGCAAAATTGCGGGTGAGCGGCTCAACCAAGCAGACTTCACCGCCATCGTGCGCGATGTGGCGGCGCTGCGTTATTCCAAGATTGAGCTCACCGCCTTTGTAGTGGCCACCCAAAAGGCCGAGCTAGACCGTGAAGAAGTTTACTTTTTGACCGAAGCCATGGTGGCCACCGGGCGCAAGCTCGACTGGCATGACCCCTTGGTGGTAGACAAACATTGCATTGGCGGTATACCAGGCAACCGCACGTCTATGCTGGTGGTGCCCATTGTGGCGGCCCACGGGCTGCTGTGCCCCAAAACTTCTTCGCGCGCTATTACCTCACCCGCTGGCACTGCCGACACCATGGAAGTGCTCGCCCAGGTGGAGCTGCCCTTTGACAAGCTGGCCGACATTGTGCGCGACCACCATGCCTGCCTGGCCTGGGGTGGCACGGCCGACTTGTCGCCCGCAGACGATGTGCTGATATCGGTGGAGCGCCCCTTGTCCATCGACTCGCCCGGGCAAATGGTGGCATCCATCTTGTCTAAAAAAATTGCTGCGGGTTCTACCCATTTGGTGCTGGACATTCCCATTGGCCCCAGCGCCAAAGTGCGCTCCATGCCAGAGGCCCAGCGCCTGCGCAAACTGTTTGAGTATGTGGCGGGGCGCATGCATTTGTCGCTGGACGTGGTGATAACCGACGGACGCCAACCCATTGGCAACGGCATAGGCCCGGTGCTAGAAGCGCGCGACGTGATGCAGGTGCTGCAAAACGACCCCAATGCGCCCAACGACTTGCGCCAAAAAGCGCTGCGCCTGGCGGGTCGGCTCATTGAATGCCACCCCGACGTGCGCGGGGGCGACGGCTTTGCCATTGCGCGCGACATACTGGACTCGGGGCGCGCGCTGGCCAAGATGAATGACATCATCGCCGCGCAAGGCTCCAAGGCGTTTGACTACAAACATCCCGCCCTAGGACCACTCACCTTGGACGTGTGTGCCACCGAAGCTGGCGTGGTCACCGACATTGACAACCTGCAAGTAGCGCGCATTGCACGTATTGCTGGGGCCCCCAAAGTAATTGGCGCCGGGGTAGACCTGCTACGCAAGCTGGGCGACACGGTGGCAGTGGGTGAGGTGCTGTACCGCGTGCACGCAGGCTACCCTAGCGACCTGGACTTTGCGCGCCAAGCCTGCGCCAAGTCCACGGGCTACACGGTGGGCCCTGCGGCCAATGTGCCCCATGTGTTTGTGGAGTTTTGATGTCCGCCCTGCCCCCAACCTCCAGCACAAACCAAACCGTTTTGCTGTGCTTTGAAGAAGAGCACGGCATTGCAGAGCGCCTGGCGCAAGCCGCCTACATGGCGTGCGCTGTGGTGCAGCGCCACCGCTTTCCCGATGGGGAAATCAAGCTGCGCTTGCCACCCGGCCTGCCCGCCCGCGTAGTGGTGCTGCGCAGTCTGAGCCAACCCAACGAGAAATTAATAGAGCTACTGCTCACCGCACAAACTGCGCGCACTCTGGGTGCCCAGCACATTACCTTGGTAGCGCCCTACTTGGCCTATATGCGGCAAGACATTGCCTTTGCGCCGGGCGAAGCCATCAGCCAGCGTGTGGTGGGCCAATTTTTAGCCACCCTGTTTGACGCACTCATCACGGTAGACCCGCACTTGCACCGCGTGGCCACCTTGCAAGAAGCTGTGCCGGTAGCAGCCCACCAGGCCATCGTGCTCAGCGGCGCGCCCGTGCTTGCCGATTGGATTGCAACACGCCGCACCCAGCCCCTGCTGGTGGGCCCGGACGAAGAGTCGGCCCAGTGGGTAGCCTTGGCCGCAGCACGCCACAGCTTTGACCACGCGGTGTGCAAAAAAGTTCGCCATGGCGATAGGCAGGTAGAGGTGGCCCTGCCGCCCGTGAATGTGGTGGGTCGTCAAGTGGTGCTCTTGGATGACGTCATCAGCAGTGGCCACACCATTGCGCAGGCGACGCGCCAGTTGCTGGCGGCCGGTGCACATTCAGTCGACGTGGCGGTTACTCACGCCCTGTTTGCGGGTGACGCCCAGCAGGTGATGCAGCAAGCCGGTGTGGGCGAAGTGTGGAGCACCGACTGCGTGGCCCACCCTAGCAACGCGGTGAGCATGGTGGACGCTATGGCGCAGGCGCTAGTGACGATGTCACTTTAAAGCGCAACTTACAAAACGTTGAGCGGTATCTTCAGGTACGCATGCCCGTTGGCCTCGGCTGGCGGCAAGGCGCCAGCGCGGATGTTGATCTGCACCGAGGGCAGTATCAGGTTGGGCATGGCCAGACCTGCGTCGCGTTTGCTGCGCATGGCCACAAAGGCGTCTTCGGTGACGCCATCACGAATGTGGATGTTGCTGGCGCGCTGCTCTGCCACGGTGCACTCCCATGCGGGCTCGCGCGCATCGGGCGGGTAGTCATGGCACATATACAGCCGGGTGTCGCCAGGCAGGGCCATGAGGCTGCGCACGCTCTTAAACAGATCGTGTGCATTGCCGCCGGGAAAGTCGCAGCGTGCAGTGCCCACATCAGGCATGAACAAGGTGTCGCCCACAAACACTGCCTTGCCCACCTGGTAGGCCATGCACGCCGGTGTGTGGCCGGGCACAGGCAGTGCATGGGCACTCAGGGCTCCAATGGCGAAGGCTTCATTGGGCGCAAACAGGTGGTCAAACTGGCTACCGTCGGGGTGGAATTCAGGCTCTAGGTTAAAGATGCCCTTGAACACGCTTTGCACTTGGGTAATGGCCGCGCCAATGGCGATTTTTCCGCCCAGATGTTTGCGCAGGTAATGGGCAGCTGACAGGTGGTCTGCGTGGGCGTGGGTCTCCAAGATCCACTGCACGCTGAGTGCTTTGTCTTTCACAAAAGCCATGAGCTTGTCGGCAGACGTGGTGCTGGTGCGCCCTGACTTGGCATCAAAGTCCAACACAGAGTCGACAATGGCGCAGTGGCCGCCATCGTGGTCGTACACCACGTAGCTCACGGTCCAAGTGGCGGGGTCGAAGAAGGCTTTGACTTGGGGTTGGTCGGTCATGGAGGGCTCCTGTAGAAATGTGCTCGTTTTAATTGCGATGTAAATAGTTTATTGACAAATATATTGTTTGTCAATAAACTATTTACATCAAAACCGATGTGGGAGTTTTTTGACCATGCTTGCCGAACCCGAAGCTACGACCCACCCTGCGCTTAGTTTAGAAGTGCTACGCCAGTCAGCCAACGCAGCCTGCAGGCTGATGAAAACCATGTCCAACCCCGATCGCCTGCTGCTGCTGTGCCAGCTCAGCCAAGGCGAAAAAAACGTGGGTGAGCTAGAAGCGCTGGTGGGTATAGCGCAGCCCACCCTATCCCAGCAGCTGGGCGTGCTGCGCGACGAGGGTTTGGTGAGCACCCGGCGCGAGGGAAAAAACATTTATTACTGCATCAACAGCCCCCAAGCCATGGCAGTCATGGGTGTGTTGTACACACAGTTCTGCAAAGCCTAAACACCATTTATCTGGAGAAACACAATGACAATTGACTGGAACCATTTCACCCCCTGGGCCGCACTGGCAGGAGGCATTTTGCTGGGCTTGGCATCGGCCATGTTCATTTTGGTGAATGGCCGCATTTTGGGCATTAGCGGCATTGTGGGTGGCCTGCTGCGCCCCAAGGCAGGTGACGCGCTTTGGCGCATAGCGTTTGTGTTGGGCATGCTGACGGCCCCCGTGCTGTACCTGCTGGTGGTGGGGCCCGTGCCCGCCACCATTGACGCGGGCTGGAGCAGCGTGGTGCTGGCCGGCCTGCTGGTGGGGGTGGGCACGCGCTATGGCTCGGGCTGCACCAGTGGGCACGGCGTGTGCGGGCTCTCGCGCCTGTCTCTTCGCTCTTTGGCGGCTACGCTGGCCTTCATGGGGGCGGGCTTTGTTACGGTTTTCCTGCTGCGCCATGTAGTAGCGTGAGCGCCGACCAATCATTTCATCACTTCAGGAGTATTGCTATGCAACACCGTATTGCCGAATTTTTTGTAGGCCTGCTGTTTGGTGTGGGGCTGATCGTGGCCGGCATGACCGACCCCAGCAAGGTGCTGGGCTTTTTAGATTTGGCGGGCACATGGGATCCGTCTCTGGCCTTCGTCATGGGCGGCGGCATTTTGGTCGGGCTGGGTGCATTTGCCACGGCTAAAAAGCGCACCACCAATTTTTTAGGCGGTGCCCTGCATTTGCCCACGTCAACCCATATTGATCAACGGCTCATAGGCGGTGGCCTGCTCTTCGGTGCGGGCTGGGGCCTGGCGGGCTTTTGCCCAGGCCCAGCAATCGTGTCGCTGGGCGCGGGCCAGCCCAAGGCAGCGGTATTTGTAGCGGCCATGCTAGCGGGTATGGTGGTGTTTGAACTGCTGGAGCACCGCCGAGGGCGCAAATCTGCCCAACCCAGCCCACGGTCTTAACCCCACTGCGCCGCTATGCCTCCAACCACCCCAACCACTGCCCACACCCACACCTGGCTGCCCAACTGGTTACCCCATTGGCTGCGCCATTACCAGCGCGCCTGGCTGGGTGGTGACGTATCGGCAGGGCTTATTGTGGCGGTGCTGGTGATTCCGCAAAGCCTGGCTTACACCTTGCTCGCTGGCCTGCCACCAGAGATGGGCTTGTACGCCAGCATTTTGCCCGTGGTGGCCTACGCGCTGGTGGGCTCGAGCATGACACTGGCCGTGGGGCCCGTGGCCATTGCCGCATTGATGACCGCTAGCGCCTTGCAGCCTCTGGCGGTAGCGGGAACCACCGAATACGTGCACATGGCGATGCACTTGGCGCTGATATCGGGGTTGATGTTTTTAGTATTTGGCGCACTGCGCTTGGGCTTTTTGGCGTACTTTTTGAGCCATCCGGTGGTCAGTGGTTTTGTGTCGGGCTCGGCAGTGGTGATCGCGCTGGGCCAGCTCAAACACATCTTGGGCGTGGCAGTGCCCAGCAGCTCTACCTGGGCCACCTTGCAAGGGCTGTGGCGTGCCCTGCCACAGACCAACACCACCAGCCTAGCCTTGGGCGTGGGCAGCATGGTTTTTTTGCTTTGGGCTAAGCGCTACCTTGCTAACACCCTGCGCCGCCTAGGCGTGGCCAGCCACGCGGCTGACCTGCTGGCGCGCATAGCTCCTATTGCCGCTGTGGTGGTGAGCACCGCTCTGGTGGCTTGGGGTGGCTGGGATTTGGCTAGACACGTCGCGGTGGTGGGCAGCGTGCCGGCTGGTTTGCCGGCCCTGGGCGTACCACTGCCGGGCGTTACCGAGCTGGGCCAACTGTGGCTGCCTGCGCTGCTGATTTCACTGGTGGGGTTTGTGGGCAGCGTGTCGGTGGCGCAGTCGTTTGCCTTGCAGCGTCACCAGCGCATTGCGCCAGACCGCGAGTTGTTGGGTCTGGGTGCGGCAAATGTGGCCGCAGCGCTGTCAGGGGCCTACCCAGTGCATGGGGGGCTGTCGCGTTCGGTCATAAACTTTGCGGCGGGTGCGCAAACGCCGCTGGCGTCGCTCGTCACTGCGGCCTGCATGGCATTCATTATTTACTTCTTCACAGGGCTTTTTTATTACTTACCCCTGGCAGTTTTGGCGGCCAGCATCATGGTGGCGGTGGCATCGCTGGTGGATGTGGCCACGCTTAAAGCCAGCTGGGCCTATGACCGGGCCGATGCGTTGTCCCTACTGGCCACGGCCCTTGGGGTGATGGTATTGGGGGTGGAAAGTGGCATTGTGCTGGGTGTGGCTATGTCTTTGGCCGCATTGGTTTGGCGCAGCAGCCGCCCCCACATTGCAGTGGTGGGGCGGGTGCCTGGCACCGAGCACTATCGCAATGTGGAGCGGCACGCGGTGCAAACAGTGCCGGGGCTGCTGGCCCTGCGGGTGGACGAGAGTTTGTTTTTTGCCAATGCCACCGTGCTGGAAGACCGCATTGAAGAGCTGCTGCGCAAAGACGCCACGGTGCGCCGGGTGCTGCTGGTGTGCTCAGCGGTCAATCAGATTGACACCACGGCCCTAGGGGTGCTAACGGAGCTTGACGCAAACCTGGCCAAGCGCGGCATTACGCTAGAGCTGGCCGAGGTGAAAGGCCCGGTGATGGACCGCCTGCAACACACCGCCTTGGGCCAGCAGCTTAAGGGGCGGGTGTTTCAAAGCGTGCACGCAGCATTTAGCAGCCAGGGCTGACAAAGAGCGTGAGCACAGGCCCTAGTGGCGATGCCGCTTGAAGGGAGTTTTTACGGGGCTGCTGGCCACCACGCGGCGAGACTTGCCGCTGCGCCCCCGGCCAATGGTCTGCCCTAGCTCTGCCACCACGCGCAGCGATGCAACACCTTGGCTTTTTGCATACCCTTGCAGCGCGCTCAGGCAGCGGGCCATAGCCAAGTCACCTTCGTGCCCACGCAGTTCCAGCTTCAGCACCAAGGTGCGTTCGTCCTGCTGGCACAGCTGAAAGTCAAACACACCTGCGTCATCCTCCAGCACGGTGGTGAGCGCCAAAGGCAGCAAGGTGACTGAGCGCCCTTGGGTGCCAGCCATCACCAGCGCATCGTCGCAGCGGCCCTGCACCTCGATGCGCGGCAGCGATGCGCCACATGCGCAAGCTCCGTGATGCATCGCAATTTGGTCTCCCATGTCATAGCGAATCAGCGGCTGCACATGGTTGGCCAGGTTGGTGAGCAAGGTGGTGTGCGACAGGGCGCCCGCTGGCGTGGGGCGGCCTTGGGCGTCCACGGGCTCCAAAATAACCCAGTCGGCATTCACATGCATGTGCCCTTGGCTGCACTCCCACCCGATAGACATAAATTCTGATGCGCCGTAGCTGTTGCGCACGGTGCAGCCCAGCGCACTTTCTATCTTTTTGCGTACTGCAGCGCTTAAGGTTTCGCCACCGGTCCACACCTCTTTGGGGGTGCTTTGCAAGGTGCCACGCGCGGCCTCATCGGCCAACAAGGCGGCCACGCTGGGGTAGGTGGCCAGCACCGTGGGGGTGAATGCATTGAGCTCCCCTACCAGCGCCGCCGTGGGCTGCGCAATAGAGAAGCTGCGCATCGAGTTGGCCAGCCAGGGATTGAGCTGGCGCAGCCGTTGCATGGTGACCGCGCTGGCAAAGTGGCCGGTGGTGGCGCCTACAAAGGCCACCCGCTCAGACAACAGCAGGGGGTCTAGCCAGCGCTGCAGCGGGCGGGGAGCGCTGCGGCGCAAGGCCTCTAGTGCGTCAAACACGGCCATGGTTTTGGCGTCTTGCACAAACACGCCGCTTTGGTGGCTGGTGCCCGAGCTCTCCCACACCAGGTATTTGCCCAGGTACGACTCGCCCATGCGCAGGGGGTCTTTCACAAAATCTTGCAACTCCGCGAGCTTGAGCATCGGGTCGGTCACCCAGTCATCAAACCGCCCCATCAGCTCGGCGCGCGACAACACGGGTAGCGCACTCAAGGCGACAGTAGCGGGCACCACGCGCTGCAAGCGTTCGCGGTACAACGCAGAGCCCCGCACCGCTGCGGTGAGCAAGGCACTCAAGCGCGATTTTTGGCGCGCCGCCAAAGCCGCTGCGTTGGCATGGCCACCGGCCAACACGTCCAAAGAAACGGCACCCAGGTGTAGGGGGTCAAAAACAGCGGTCATAGCACGGAGCTTAGTGCCGCGTGCCCGATGAACCCGCACAGGGCCAGTGACCCTGCGGTGGAAGTGTCCATGTCGTGCTCCTCGGGTTGGGCTTGGATTTTTACCTATGATGCATACTAGGCGTTGGGTGGCGTTGGCAATTGAGCTATATCAAAGCCACGGCAAGAAAACACGCGGCGCACTTAGGGAACATTGCACGCCAACCGTGTTGGCAACCGATGGCATTGCAAGTACACGGGTTTCACCATTGCTCACCTCCCGCTTTGACCGGCGACATCGAAGGAACGTGGCTGGCTTCAGAAGACACCCAGCGGCTGAAGCGGATTGCGATCAGATCTCCACACGCTGACCGTTCATCTGGGACAAGGAATATCAGAAACTCGGCGCGG
>JBIIYT010000094.1:0-7987 GCA_044346675.1 Rhodoferax sp.
CAACGCTGCGCGAATCTTTGCCGCGCACGTCAAAGTATTGATCAAAACTATTCAGGATGCGTTGGTTCAACTTGCCCTCTTGGTCAATTCCCAAGACAAAGCCATAAGTTTCAAACCGGGTTTTGTCATGCTGCTCCAGCACACCGGCCATCAAGTGGGCGACGGGGTGTTCGCGAAAGTCGGGCGACACATAGGCTATGCGCAGCTTGGTGTGGCCATACACCTCGCCGTTCCACAGCTGCTTGGGCGCGGTGGGGTAATGCGCGGCGGCAAAAATTTTGGCGCACTCAAACTGGTCTGCTGCAGAGTCTGACAAAGACTTAAACGCCAAGGGGTTGCACACCCGCTGGCCTTTGCGCACACCGTCGACGATGCGCTTTTGCTGCTTCTTGAACTCAGTCCAGTCGCAGGTGCGCGAGCGCGCGTGGGCGAGCAAGCCTTCGGCGTTGTTGTAGTGCGGGTCTAACTTGAGCAGTTTGGCAAACAGCGGTATGGCTTCTTCGTTACGGTTGAGCACCGTGAGCAGCGCGCCCCGGTTGCCCAGGCCCCGGGTGTTGTCGGGGTGCATGGCCAGCAGTTGCTCAAAATTGGCCACCGCATCTGGAATGCGGTTTTGCTCTACCAGCACCGCGCCCCGGTTCACATAGGCGCTGGGGTAGTCTGGCTGCAGGGCAATGGCTTGGTCATAGCTGGCCAGGCTCTCAGCCAAGCGCTCCATGGTGCGCAGCACACCGCCGCGCCCAAAGTGCAATATGGCTTGCGTGGGCTCGGCTGCAATGGCGCGGTCTACATAGGCCAAGGCGGCGTCTGAATGCCCGGCTTTGAGTTCGAGCACAAACAAAGAGTACAGGGCTTTCCAGTTGCTAGGGTTGCGCTCTAGCACGCGCTGAAAACCTGCCATGGCCTGGGCCAGATCGCCACTTGCTTGCAGATTGAGTGCATGGTCTATGTCGGCCTCTTCCTGCGCGGGATCTGGCTTGCTCTGAGGGGGCGCACTGGGGGCGGATGTGGTTTCCAAACCCGTCAACCCCGCTAGGGCAAATTGTTCCAGCCAAAATTCTTTGTCCCAGCGCTCCCATGCGTGCCCGCCCATGGGCAGCGCACCGGCCATGGCGCAAAAGGCACGCGGGTTAGCCTCTAGCGCAAAGGCGGCAGCGGTGACTGCATTGGGCACCAAAAAGCGTTGCGACATTTGCCCGGCCATGGCAAAGAAAAGGTCTTCGTCCATAGGCACTTTTTGCACCAGCCACTCCAGCTCTTGAATGGCTTGAATACACGACGCAATGCGCCGCAATGAAAACCCGCCATTGCCCACATAGATGTGAAAGGTTTGGTTGGCAAACGCGTTGTCTGCTTCAGGAACAGTGATGGCGTAGGGCTTGGTCCAGGGCGCGCCCACGTAGTCGTAGGGAGTGGCCATCCAGCGGTCTAGCTCATCTCGCAGGGCCACGGCATCGGTTTGCAGCACCAGCATGTGCGAATACTTAGCAAAGTACTGGTAAAAGCCCGCGCCCATCATGAGTTTGGAATAGGTTTGAGGCGAGGCAAAGTATTCGTCGGGGCAGGCTAGATAGGTGGCACGTGGGTAGGTTTGGCGGTACCAGTCCAATGGCAACTGGGTTGGGGACACAAAACACACGTCGCGGTTTTTTAAAACGTCCAACGAATGCCTGAGAACGCGCTCTTCCGTTGCTGAGAGTTGGGGCTTGTAGATGGGCACTACGACGATGGTGCTCACACTCGGGTTGACTGATGCGCTCACTGGCTTCACTTTCTTTGAATGCGCTGGGCTTACTGCGAAGCGGCCTGCACGGCATAACCTATGCCGCTGCTGCCAAAACCGTTGCCGTTGTAAAACATGTGCAGCCGCCCTTGTATGTCCACCACATGCGGGTAGGCCAGCATAAAAGAGTCCCAGCCCTGCGGGCTCACGTCGATGCCGCTGCGATCATCACACCTGGTCCACACCAAGCCATCGGGTGACTCGGCGTAGCCAATGCGGTAGCTGTTGGCCGGGTTGCTGCGGTAGCCGCTGTGGCTGCGGTAGCAATACCACATCTTGTAGATGCCACCGTGCTTGAGCACGGATGCACGCACAATGCCGCCCTCATTCGCATCGCGGTAGTCGATGGCGACCACGCCTTTGCGCTCCCACTGCACGCCGTCTGCTGACTCGGCGTACTTCAGGTGGTAGCGCGGCTCTTGTTTGCCGTCCACCATGCGCCATTCGGTGCACGACAGATACCAGTTGCGCCACACACCGCCCTCCACCAGCACGCACGATGTGGCGCAAAAGTAGGGCTCATGCGCGGTGCGGTCCATCACCGGGCCGGTGAAGCATTTGCGAAAATTCACACCATCGTCACTCACCGCCAAGCCCACCGAGTTGTGGTACGGCACAGTGTTGCGCACGTTCCAACCTATGTAATACAAATAGGTTTTTCCTTGGTGCTTGACTAACCACGAGGGCATGGTGCCGCAGTCGTCAAACGTGCCGGCGGGGCCCAGGTCGAGAATGGGCTCGGGGTGTACATACAGCACCTTGGCAGGGTTGTTGGCATCGGCCTCAAAAAATCCCACGCGTGATTTGTTGTCCGCATCGCGGCTGCTGTAGTAAATGCGCAAGCGGCCGTTGCCCAGCACGTCTACGGTGGGCACTTGGGCGTGGGTTTTGGCCCACCACAAGCTGCCGTCCACGGCGTAGACCAGGCCAGACTTTTCCCACACAGCTTGCAACATCTGGGAACCCATGCCTTAAAACTTCAGGTCTTTACTGGACAACTTGGCCTTCTCGGCGGGGTTGCCACGGTACACGCCCCACGCCTCGGTGTTTTTGACGACGGCTGCGGCCATGGCCACGAAGGTGCCCTCGGCAATGGTGAGCCCATCGCGAATGGTGGCATTCACGCCAAAAAAGCAATACGGCTCCACCACGCAGTGCCCCGACAACACCACTTGCGAGGTAAAACATACGTGGTCTTTGATCACCCCATGGTGGCCAATGTGGTTGCCGCTCCACAACACCACGTTATTGCCAATGGTGGTGAAGGGCTGCAGGGTGTTGTCTTCCAAAATAAAGCAGTTTTCGCCAATTTGGTTATGGCACACCGTGGCTTTGGAGCTGACGTAGCTAATGAGCGGGTAGCCCTTGGCCTTGATGTCCAGATACACCTTTTCTCTGGGCAGGTTCATGCCCGATGCCGAGAGGGGCGCGAAAAAGCTGTAGTCGTGCGGGCTAAATTTGGCCTCGATATCTTCAAACGCATAGACCGGCAGGCCGCAGTACATGCGGTCTGGTGGCAAGTAGGCTTCGTTCACCGAGAAGCCAATAACCTCGTGCTCCGAGTCATGACACAGGTAGTAGTGTGCGAGCTGTGCAAAGTCTTTAACGCCAAAAATAATTACTTTTGCCATGATGCTCACCTATAAATGTAAGTGGTGTACTCGTAAAGACCGTAGTCGTTTCGGATCACAAAATTGCGCGTGAGGTGCTTCGTCAAAAAGTTGATCAACACATCGGCAGACAAATGAAACAGGTCATCGCGCTCCCAGTCGACCGCCTTGGACATCACATTAAAAGCTAGGCCGCGCTGGGTCTTGGCAAACATCAGCGTGATGAGCTGGGTGAAATAGGCCCACATGGCGTCTTGCGACAACTCGCGCTTTTCGGTGAACACGCCGTTCATCACTACATAGTCAAACATGGGCAGCGCGGCATGGTCTTGCAGCACGTCCATGCAATAAAAGGGCAACGCGGGGTACTTTTGTTGGCACAGCGCGGTGAACTTGGGCGAGACATCTAGCCCGGCGTAGGCAATGTGATGGAGCTGGCGCTTTTGCATGTGCTCTACCAAGTGCGCAGCGCCACAGCCAAAGTCCAGCAGGGTCACCGCCTCATCTGGCTCGCGCACCACATCTAGCATCACCCGGTAGCGTTTGTCGGCATCTTGAGCGTTGGGCCAGTCCACTCCGGCGTGGGTGTCGCCGTGGCGCTCTAGGCAGGCCTCGTAGTGCTGCACGATGGAGTGGTAGCCGGGCTCGGTGCTCATTGCAGCTCCACCATTCTCAGCATGTCAGCTGTCCCGCGCCTGCCGTTGCACATCATCACATCCAGTATGGACAGCCACGGCACAAACGCAGGCGCTTTTTGCGCATATACCACGGGCTGCGGCTGGATGAACTGCAGCGCAATGCCCTGGGCGGCGAAGGTGGCTTGGTCATACAAGTCCCGCCCCCCCGGCAAGTTCACATAGTGGCTAGCGCACTCTTGGCGGCAAATATCCAAAATGCGCGCTTCGCCCTTGAGCTGGGTATTGGCGTAGATGCCAGAGCTTGGCACCAGCTCACACGCTATGCCCAGCCAGTCTTTCACACTGACCAAGCTCTGGGTCACAAAGGCGGCCAAGTTGGTGGCCGGCGCTTCTACGATGGTGCGCACCAGAGGGAACACCTCTTCAAAATGCGGCGCGCGTTTGTACGACTGCTCAATAGTGCGTAACAGTTTGACTTGCCAGGGGTTGTCGTGCGCAATGGCAATCTCGTTGATTTTGTGGTTTTGGCTAGCGCCTGAGAGGGGCACGGTCGCAAAAGCCTCTTTGCCACCCACCAGAATGCGGTTGCGGTTGATCCAGCCACGGTTGATGAAGTTCACATCATCCAACACCACAAATTTATCCACCGCCGCCATGAGCTGGAAATAGCCGATGTAGGGCAAAAAGTAGGGTTGCATCACGGCCAGTCTCATGGCGCCTCTTGTCGCAGCGTTGGATGTTGAGTGACCGCGAGCTGCTGATTCACCGCATCTACACTGGCAAAGTCCATCAGCTGGCGGTGCACACCGCGTGTATAGGCGGTGGGGTAGCCGCGTTGCACAAAACTGGCCTCAGCGCCATTGTCAAAACGCGAGCTGCATGCCAAGCGCACAAAGTTGCGTCGACCCTTTTTCCCGCTGCGGTGCGCGGTAAAGTTGCTAAAAAAAACCACATCGCCCTGCTCTACGCACACAGCCTTGTAGTCGGCATCTGCATACGCGTCCACCACCCAAATGACATCGGTCTTGTTGCCCTGCGGCGCGATCAAGCCACGGCGGTGCGAGCCGGGCACCACTTCCAGGGGGAATGCATTGTCATCAACGTCGCACAAGGGCACCCATACACCCAAACCGTCTAGGCTGCCTTGCACCGAAGGCCAGTCTTGGTGGGCGTCCAACCCGAAGTAGCCGCCGGGTATGCGTAGCTCCTCACTCTGCACATGCACGGTCTGCCCACCGGGGACAAAGATGCGACCAAAGCCCAGCACCTGCTTTAGGAAGGCACGAATCTGGGGGTGCGCAAAAACATCGCCCACCGACTGCAGCCGCCACAGCGCGCCCAGCACCCGTTTGAACTGGTTCATATCCGCCGCATGCAGGGCTTGGGCACGCGCCAAAAAATCGCCCTGCACTGTCAAGCCACGCGCGTGCAGTTGGTCTGCCATCATGCCGCCAAAATCATCAACGCAAGTTTGGATGAGTGCCGTGGGCAGCAGGCCTTTGGCAATGTAGAAGCCATCTGCTTGATAGGCCCGGAGGGCATCAGCGCAATAGCTTTCATTCATTACCACAGTCACGTCACACCTCCTTGAGCATGCTGACCACACGCAACTGGTCTTCGTCCGTTAACGAGGGATGAATGGGCAGGCAAATGACCTTGGCCGCAATACTGCTGGCGTTGGCAAGGTTGTCTGCGCGCGCAGACGGCAGGCCACGGTACATGGGAAACTCAGAGATCAGCGGGTAAAAGTAGCGCCGCGCGTAGATGTTGGCATCGCGCAGTTTTTGAAACAGTCCATCGCGGCTGATGGGGTAGTCCGCCTCCACCAGCACCGGAAAATAAGCATAGTTGGCCACCCGCTCACCCGTGGGCTTTACGCAGTGAATACCCTTGATATCCTTGAGCAGAGTGCGGTAGTTGCTATCAATTTGCTTGCGCCGCGCCAGCGCACGGTCAATGTGCTTGAGCTGTAAAACGCCCAATGCGGCGTTGAACTCACTCATCTTGCCGTTAATGCCGGGGGCCACCACGGTGACCTCGTCTACAAAACCAAAGTTCTTCAGGTGGTCAATGCGTACTTTGGTCTTGGCATCGTGGCAGACGATGGCACCGCCCTCAAAGGTGTTGAACACTTTGGTGGCGTGAAAGCTCAGCACCGACAAATCGCCATGCTTCAAAACACTGCCGCAGTGGCACTCCACGCCAAAGGCATGGGCCGCGTCGTATATAACCTTGAGGTTGTAGTTGTCGGCTATCTTTTGTATGGCATCCACATCGCACGGGTGACCGTAGCAGTGCACGGGCATGATGGCGGTGGTCTGCGGCGTGATGGCGGCCTCTATCTTGGCCGGGTCCATATTGAGCGTTTGGGGGTCAATATCTACAAACACCGGCTTGATGCCGTTCCACAAGAGCGAATGCGCGGTGGCCACAAAGGAATAGGGCGTGGTGATGACCTCGCCCGTAATGCGCAAAGCCTGCAATGCGGTGACCAGCGCAATGGTGCCGTTGGTGAAAAGCGAAATGTGCTCTACCCCCAGGTGCTCGCACAGCATTTTTTCCAGCTGGTGGTGAAATGGGCCACCGTTGGTCAGCACCTTGCTGTCCCATATTTCTTGCAGATAGGGCATGAACTCTTCCAAGGGTGGAAGGTCTGGCTGCGTTACCAAGATAGGTGGTGGCTTGCTCATTCTAGACAGCGCTCCAGTCAATGGTGGGCGACAAGTAACCGGTCATGCAATGGGTGGCCAGGCCGGGCACGGGGGTCACCACCACCCGGCCCTTGGCGTTGCACAGGTGGGTGAACTTGTAGTACTCCCCCATGGTGGTATGGGCCCACACATCCAAGTCTTCAAGAAAGGTTTTGCGCTTCAACATAAAGGTGCCGCAGGTGCTGGGCGCTGTGCGCCAGTGCTGGCTAGGCGTGGCAAACAACTTGGCGAACAAGTTGGCGTACATACCTCCATCGTATTTATCCTTGTGGTCATACAGCGAAATGTAATCGCAGGCAATGCCAGCGGCCAGCAGCTCTCGCACCTTGCCCACCCAACCATCCAGGTGCAAATAGTCGTTTTCCACGAAGTAGATGAGGTCCTCGTCATGCATCGGTGTGTCTTTCACCACCGCCAAGGCCATCAGCCACGCCTTCACCTCTTCACCGGCATTGACAATTTTTACCGTCACAGGCATCTGGCGCGGTACCGTGCAATAGGGGTAAATGAAGTCCGTATGGAAATCTTCTTCCGTGCCGTCGTACACAATAGTCAGCGTCAGAGCGTCTTGGTTCTGAGCCTGGTCCAGCGTGTGCATGAAGTTTTGAAAACAGCGCTCATGGCTAAACCAAGGCGGGCGGCGCTTGCCCGGGTCGCGGCTGCGGCCATCATTTTTGATGTGGACGTGGCGGTAAAAAATATGGATTCTTTGCATGGCCGCCTCACACGGGGGGGATTTCCACCACCTTGTGCATAACCGTTAGCAAGTGCGGGCCGCGCCACTCTTGCTGGTGCACCACAAACGCGCCCTTGAAACCGTAGCTGCGGGCCCAGCCGTTGGTCTGGTCAAAGTAAAAGGGGAAGGTTTCTTCGGTAATGAAGTTCACATGCGTGGGGTCGCAAAAGGCCGCATTGTTGGGATAGGCCGGGGTCATGGACAAAAATGTCCCCCCCATTTTGAGCACCCGGTAGATCTCGCTCATCAGTTCCACAAAGGCGTTGCGGCGCTGGGGCACGTAGATGAGCCGGGGGATGTGCTCCAAAAAATCATGGGCGGTGACGAAGTCGAAGGTTTCAGACTCAAACGGTATGGGCTCGACCACCAAATCGGCCTTGCGGATATTGGCTTCCAAGTCGTCGCGCACGTCAATGCCATACACCTGGTCGGCACCAAAGGTGTTTTTCGGTACCCGTCCACAACCCAGGTCGAGGCTCTTGGTCATTACTGCCCTTCTATGTTCATTC
>JBIIYT010000093.1:0-7987 GCA_044346675.1 Rhodoferax sp.
GCCGTCCGTCTGGAGTTCGCTCCCGGCTGCCTGGTTCAATCCAACCTGTCGGGCGCGGCGTTTACCGGCGACTGGCTCTGGGTGGCGGGCGACGAAGCCTGCGGCCTGGACCGCCTGCGCCGTCTCGACCCCGTGGGGCGCGAGGCCTTGCGCTTTGGCGATGTACGCGACTTCCCGCTGGCCGATCTGCTGGACTTGCCCGGCCTAGCCCAAGAAGAAGCCGACCTCGAAGGCATGGCGGTGGCCGACGGCTTCCTCTGGGTGGTGGGCTCGCATGGCCTCAAGCGCAAGAACGCCAAGCCAGACCGCGACCACGCCGAGAACGCCAAGCGGCTAGCGAAGGTGGCGCTGGACGGCAACCGGCGCCTGCTGGCCTGCCTGCCTATCGAGCCCGATGCCAAGGGTGAGCCCTGCCTGGTGCGCAAGGCCCAAGACGGCCGACGGGCACAGCGCCTGAAGGGCGATGCGCTGTCGAACCAGCTCACCCGTGCGCTGGCGGACGACCCCCACTTCGGGCCCTATATGGCCATCCCGGGCAAGGACAACGGCTTTGACATCGAAGGCCTGGCCGTGGACGGCCACCGCCTGCTGCTGGGCCTGCGCGGCCCGGTGCTGCGGGGATGGTCGGCGTTGCTCGAGATTTGCGTCCAAGCCCGTGGTGACCAGCTGCGCCTGGCGCCGCTGGACGACAGCGGCACACTGATCCGCAAGCACTTCCTGCAGCTCGAAGGCTTGGGCGTGCGCGATCTGCATTTCTCTGGCGATGACCTGTACATCCTGGCCGGCCCGACGATGGTGCTAAACGGCGAAATCCGCGTCTTCAAGTGGCCTGCAGCCCGCTCCATGCTAGCGGCCAACCGCGAGCCGGTGCGTTTTGAGTCGGCGTTGACCGAGTCGGTCTCGCTGCCCCATGGCCGTGGCACCAACCGGGCCGAGGCCCTGTGCGACTTGCCTGTGGCCTTGTCTGGCGGCAAGCCGAGTTGGCTTGTTTTGTACGACGCACCGGGAGCGGATCGCAGGGACGGCGAACACACGGTTTTTGGCGACCTGCTGCGCCACGATTGACCGCTGTATGACAGAGCGCCCCGAGGTCGACCCCGCGTCACCGCTGCAGTTTGTCATCAACGCGGGCGCGGGTGCCAGCGACATGGCCACCAAGCGCGAGGCGATCGAGGCCACGCTGCGCAGCGGCCAGCGCCGCGGTGACCTGCTGTTTTGCCGCCCGGCCGATTTGCCCCGTGTGGCGCAAGAGGCTGCTGCGCGCGCCCACGCCACCCAAACGGCGGTGGTGGCCGTGGGCGGCGACGGCACCTTGAATACCGTAGCCCAGGCCGCCCATCGCGAAGGTTGCGCTATGGGCGTGGTGCCGCAGGGCACTTTCAACTACTTCGCGCGCACGCACGGCATACCTGCCGATCCGGCCCAGGCCACACGCCTGCTGCTGCATGCGGTGCCAACCCCAGTGCAGGTGGCAGCCTTGAACGAGCACCTTTTTCTGGTCAACGCGAGCGTGGGGCTGTACCCCGATTTACTGGAAGACCGCGAGGCCTACAAGGCACGTTTTGGCCGCAGCCGTTGGGTGGCGCTGTGGGCGGCCAGCGCCACGCTGCTGCGCGCGCAACGGCGCTTGCGCCTGCACATCGAACAAGGCGCATCCGTGCGTGATGTGCAGGCCTTGACCCTGTTCGTGGGCAACAACCGGCTGCAGCTGGAGCAGCTGGGCGTGCAAGCGCTGGTGTGCCCGGACAGCAGCCCGGCGGGTGCCCACGTCACTGCCGTCATGCTGCGCCCGATCGGCACGCTGTCCATGCTGCGGCTGATGCTGCATGGTGCGATGGGCACGCTCGGCGAAGCGCAGAGTGTGGAGCGTTTCGACTTCGATCACATGGTGGTCAAGCCCACACTCACGCCCGGGCGTCGCGGCGTGAAGGTGGCCTTTGACGGCGAGGTAACGCGCCTGCGCGCGCCGCTTGATTTTCGGGTGCTCGCCACGCCCTTGTATTTGATGAAGCCCCGCACCCAAGACGAGCAGATTGGGACCCTGGAATGAGCGTGCTGCTGCAGATCTCCGACCCGCACTTTGGCACCGAGCAACCCTTGGTTACTGAGGCGCTGGTGGCATTGGCGAAGCAGCAGCGGCCCGATCTGCTGGTGCTCTCAGGCGACATCACCCAGCGCGCGCGCGCGGAGCAATTCCGTGCGGCCCGCGCCTTCATGGACCGTTTGGATGCGCCCCTGCTGGCGGTGCCGGGCAACCACGACATACCCTTGTTGGATGTGTGGACGCGGCTACGCCGCCCCTATGCCGCGCATATTGCCGCTTTCGGCGCCGATCTCGAACCCGTGCACACGTCGCCCGACCTGATGGTGATAGGCGTCAACACCACCCGGCCCTGGCGGCACAAGCATGGTGAGGTGTCAGCAAAGCAGATCGAGCGCGTGGCGCGCATCCTCGCAAACGCCGGGGCTAAGCAGCTGCGCGTAGTGGTGGTGCACCAGCCCATTGCCGTAACGCGCGCCGAAGATGCGCCCAACCTCTTGCGTGGGCACGCCGCGGCACTGCAGCGCTGGGCCGCCGCTGGCGCAGACATCGTGATGGGTGGGCACATCCATCTGCCCTACGTGATGGCGTTGCCAAACTTGGCGCGGCCCCTTTGGGTGGTGCAAGCAGGTACCGCAGTTTCTTCGCGCGTGCGCCGGGGGGTGCCAAACTCGGTCAACCTGCTGCGCTGGGGTGTGGCTTCAGATGCGGGACGCAGCCGTGTCGAGCAATGGGACTTCGAAGCGAACGTTGGCGCCTTCGTGATCACCGCGGTCAACGAGATCCGGCCAGCCAGAGCATGAGGCACCAGCGCCTGTGGCGTTTCGCAGGCTGCCGTAGTTACCGAAAAATCGAAGTCTAGTACAGAAAAATGCTGGTTTTTACGAACCTAAAACAGATCAAAAATCGCAACTATCCATTTAACAAAGAGAAACCGATCATGTTTTACGTACTCAACTGGTTTATTGTGGTCAGCCTTCTGGCGCTTTGGTCGTTTGCTGCCTGGGGCTTCCACTCTATAGCGGCTTGGATGGTCTCTAACGCCGGCACCTTGAAGGCCAATTCGGGAGAAATCTTCTCGTTGGCCGTGCCGGACTGGCTCGCGCCGTGGATGCCGCCCGAACTCATCTCCGCGCTGCCTGCGATGGTGTCGGCCCTCACCCCGGTAGTCGATTCTTTGCTTAGCTTTGCACCCGCTATGGGTGGCGTACTGTCGGTGGCAGTCTGGGTCGTTTGGGGTATTGGCAGCATTCTTCTCGTCCTCATGGGCATCGTGCTCAGCGCAGTGATCGCCCTGATGCTGCGGCGCCGCTCCGCAAGGTCAGGCCGGGCGATGGCGACACGGTCGTACGGCTGATGGACTTGGGCGGCTAGGTTTGGACTTCAATTCTTTATGGCTTGCCAGTGCCGCGCTCATCGTGATCGGGCTGGCGGGCACCGTGTTGCCCTTGCTGCCCGGCACTTTGCTGGTGTGGGGCGGCGTGCTTCTGGGGGCATGGATCGATGACTTCGCGCGTGTGAGTGTTGGGACGGTGGTGTTCATTAGCGTTATAGCAATACTCGCGTGGGCACTTGACTTTGTGGCGGGCTTAATGGGTGCCAAGCGCGTAGGCGCAAGCAAGTGGGCGCTGGTCGGAGCAGCCGTGGGCACGGTGGTGGGAATCTTTATGGGCTTGGTTGGCGTGCTGTTCATGCCCCTGGTGGGGGCAGCCGTCGGCGAATACTGGTCACAAAATAGCCAACAGCGCGCGGCCAAGGTGGCGGTGGCAACTTGGCTAGGCCTGATGGTCGGCATGGTCGCCAAGGTTGTGCTGTCGTTTGTGATGGTGGGTATCTTTTTAGGCGCCCTGTGGATTTAAAGTCAGCCCCCCCCCCAACCCGACCGCTTGCACCTCAGCGGGCCTCAAAACCAGGCGAAGATCCCCGGCGGACCGCATTGTGTCGGTGCACCTGGCTTGCATGGGCGACACAGTAGGTGACACCGTGGGACAGAGTCCTCGCCAGCAGCTGGTCTGGCTGGGTTTGCTGGCTATGCCGCTGCTATTTCCTATTGCACTGCCCGGCATGGCTTCAGCGGTCGGCACTTTGTGCCTTCTGGTGGCACTCGGGCTGTGCAGGGGGCGCCCGGTCCAGCTACCAACGTGGCTTGCCAAACGCGCGCTGAGTCAGCGCGTCAAGACTCTGTTGGCCCGCATGAGTAATCGTGCGCTTGCCATTTTTTTGCGGATGGGACGGCCCCGCATGCTGCCTTTAAGCAACAAGCCGGCCCTTAGGCTCAACGGGCTCATGCTGGGAGCGGCAGGGCTGGCCATGGTGGTTCCTGTTCCGGTCATCAGCTTTGACAACGTGCTGCCTGCCCTAGCGATCACGCTGATTGCGTGGGGCTTGCGTCTGCGTGATGGCCGAATGCTACTTGCAGGCTACGGGTTCACCGCTGCCGCAGTCGCCTCGGTGATTCTGCTTTGGTGGGGTGGCGCCGCAGTGGCCGCCAACGTGGTTGTCTGGGCCTCGAGCTGAATTGAGGCGCCTAGCGCATACAACCTATGGCAATCACCCTGGCCAGCGTCACTAGTGTTCCCTGGTCATGCGCTCGGCCTGATGGTCGGCATGGTGGCCAAGGTTGTGCTGTCGTTTGTGATGATGGGTATCTTTTTAGTTTCCCTTTTGATATGAAGCTTCCGTTCAGCCATCGGAACGACGCATATGACTATGGAGCCCCTAACGCTTGACGCCGCAGGGCGGGGGGCATTGTCGGCTTCGAGCTACAGCGTGGTTTGATAGCTCGCAATTTGGCTGTCTAGTTCCGCTTCAATCTTGGGCAAGGTGTTGCCGTGCAGGTAGGCCATGGGCGCCTTGCTGTCTTCAATGCGCTTGCCCTGTGCGTCAGCCACTTTGTAGCTCAGGGTAACAACGCTGTCTTTTTCAATTTTTATGGTGGGTGCTGGTAAACGTGGTGGCTAAAGAATGACAGCAATTCTCGCCGAAGTGGGTGGGCGTGGTGGCCATGCCTTCTTGTTTGAGTTAACCTAACGACTGGCATTGTTGTTCTGGATAAACCTTTGCAAGTCGCCAAACTTTACGTGTGATTGAATCAACTTAGGCTTTATGAAATCATGCACCACAGGGCTAGAACATGACGCAGAGCGCGTCCTGGAATTTTTTATTCACGATGAACTCGCCAGCCAGCTCCCCTTCATGCATTCTTTTCCGAAGAACAGTTGCGAAGTTGTTAGCGCTTTGTTGGCCGAGGTCTTGGCCGCAAAGTATCCCGATGCGGAGGTGGTAAGAATCTGTGCCACGACTGCTGACGGGAGAGAGCAGCACTTTTGGGTAGAAGTCGGTAATAAGGTGGTAGACCCTACTTCTCGCCAGTTTGATACAGAGATGCCACTAGTATGCGATTGCCCTAGTCCGCTTGTACGCATGTTTTCCAACATTGAGCGTCAAACCCCAGATGGTGCGTTAAGCGCCCTCAGCACGCTTGGCATACAAGCTGACAGACGTTCCATGATTCTTGAAAGGTTGGGAAAAGGACTGGGGGTTGAATCTTGATTTCACTTAACAAGCACAGCAATGTAAATAGCGCCGCGATTCAAGTATTTGCTAGCAGCCTAGTTGGGTGTTAGGAATCACACGTCCCCAACACGCACTTACCAGCAGAAAAAATCATGACCATCGATTGGAGCGAATATCAGGAAGAGACGGCCGAGTTTTTCAGGTCACTCGGACTGGAGGCAAACACCAACGTCACAGTCCAAGGGGTTCGTACGATGCATGACGTTGATGTGCTGGTGAAATCTCGCCATGCTGGGTTTGAAGTTACGTGGATCGTGGAGTGCAAACATTGGAATTCACGTGTAAGTAAGCTTCACGTGTTGGCCTTGCGCGAGATAGTTACCGATACTGGATCGGACCGCGGCATTCTTATGGCTGAAAAAGGATTCCAGAGTGGAGCGGCAGAGGCTGCGGTGCTCACAAATGTGCATTTAACGTCTCTCGCGGACACACGGAAGGTCGCTAGTGCGGAAGTCTTTGGCATGCGGTTGACGGACCTTTATGATCGATTGGAGCTCTGTCGAGAGCGTTACTGGTCGATCTCCAAGGGTTTAAGAATTGACTATGGCCTTCGCCCGGATGTTTTCGAGTACGGCTATTCAGGGGCGGGCGTGATCTCTCTGGTAGAGGATGCGCTTCGCAAGGGTTTTAGGAGAAACTATCCGTTTGAGATGGATCGAATGTGGAGGCATGCCATCGCTGGCGTACCCGATCAAGTCAGCTCTTCGGAAGAGTTGATAGCTCTGCTGGAGCCATTGATCAAAGAATTGGAAGTCAAACTCGAAGCTTGCCTAAAACAAATCTGTTCGATAACAATTTAAGCGGCTTATTGGCTGGCATTCGGCGGGAATTTCCCCTCTTTCTATCTGCACAAAAAGCACCGACTTGCGCATAATCTTTCCCATGACCCATCGCCTCAAAATTGGCATTAGCGCCTGCTTCTTCCACCCCGATTCTGGTCGCGCTGCATTTTCCAAAAAGACCTTGCAGTACGTAGAGCAGTCCATGGCGCACTGGATCATGTCGGGCGGTGCACTCCCCGTGATGGTGCCCTCGCCCGTGGGCGAAACGGCGCGGGGCGATGTGGGTTTTGACGACTACGCGCAGTGGCTCGATGGCCTGGTGCTGCATGGCGGGGCCGATGTGTGGCCCGGCAGCTATGGCGAAGAGCCCCTGCATGAAGACTGGCATGGCGACCGCCGCCGCGATGCTTACGAGAAGGCCCTAGTGCACGCCTTTGTAGCCGCGGGCAAGCCGGTGTTTGGCGTGTGCCGTGGGCTGCAGCTCATCAACGTGGCCTTTGGCGGCACGCTGTACCAAGACATTCCCACCCAAATGCCCAGCACTGCGGCGCACCGCGACGCGCACGCCTACGACCAAAACTTTCATGCGCTAGAGGTTGTGCCCAACACGCGTTTGCAAACCCTGTTGGCAGATGCAGAAAGCTACAAAATTAATAGCATTCACCACCAAGGCATTAAAGACCTGGCACCGGACTTTGTGGTGGAGGGCCGCTGCCCTGAAGACGGCATGATTGAGGCCATTCGCCACACGGGCGACGCTTATGTGGCCGCCGTGCAATGGCACCCCGAGTTTCACCGCCCGGGCCAAGGCACGCTGGACGACACGCCTTTGCTGACTGACTTTTTAGCGGCTGCACGCGCAGCCACGCTCCGCGGGTAACTAGCCCTGGCAATTAACCACGGCGGGGCTCGTGGTCCCCATCGGGCCGGTGCGCTGGGTCCACATGGGTCATGAGGTTGAGCACGCGGTGGCGTTGCATCACCGATTGGCGCGCAGCCACGGCAATGTTGTGGCCCGCTTCTACCGTGAGCGTGGCGTCCACCTCGATGTGCACGTCCACCACCACCATGTCGCCCATCTTGCGGGTGCGAATGTCGTGTACGCCAGCCACGCCGGGGGTGCTTTGTAGCGTGGTGCGAATGGCGTGTACCTCTTGCTCATCCACCGCGCGGTCCATCAAGTCGTGTAGCGCGTCCCAGCCAAAGCCCCAGCCCATTTTGCCCACCATAAAGCCCACAATGAGCGCGGCAATCGGGTCCAGCAGCGGGTAGCCCGCTAGGTTGCCAATGAGCCCCAGGCCCACTACCAGCGAAGACGCTGCGTCCGATCGGGCATGCCACGCATTGGCCACCAGCATGCCAGACTTCACTTGCTTGGCCACCCGCAGCATGTAGCGAAACAGCAGCTCTTTGGCCAACAGCGCAGCGCCTGCCACCCACAGTGCCGACACATGCACCGTGGCAATGGTGTCGGGCGCTTGCAGTTTGTGCAAGGCCGACCACACCATGCCCACCCCCACTGCCAGCAGCAGCACCCCTACGGCCATAGAGGCCGCAGTCTCAAAGCGCTGGTGGCCATAGGGGTGGT
>JBIIYT010000095.1:0-7986 GCA_044346675.1 Rhodoferax sp.
GGCGCGCGGCTGGCGGCGCTAGTTTGCCCATAATGGGCTATGCACTTCAACTACGCTAACCCCTACACATCCACCCGGCTGCCGCTGTTTGCGCGCAACGTGGTGTCTACTTCACACCCTTTGGGGGCGCAAGCGGGCTTGCGCATGCTGCACAAAGGCGGCAACGCGGTAGATGCCGCCATTGCCGCCGCCGCAGCCATGACCGTGCTGGAGCCCGTGAGCAACGGGCTGGGCAGCGACGCATTTTGTATTTTGTGGGACGGCCAACACCTGCATGGCCTGAACGCCTCGGGCCGCGCCCCCCAGAGCTGGACGCCCGATTACTTTCACCGCAAGTACGGCACCAGCAGCTCCACTCCCCCTAAGCGCGGCATGGACAGCGTGACCGTGCCCGGCGCCGTGGCCAGCTGGGTGGCCTTGAGCGATCGCTTTGGCAAGCTGCCTTTTGCCGACCTGCTGGAGCCCGCCATAGACATTGCCGAGCGTGGCTACTTGCTGCCCGTGGTGGTGCAACAAAAGTGGGCTGCGGCCACACCCGAGCTGCAAGCACTGCCGGGCTTTGCCCAGTCATTCTTGCCATGGGGGCGAGCGCCTACCGTGGGTGAGTTGTTTCAGTTCAAGGCGGCAGCCGCAGGCCTGCGCGCTATTGCGCACAGCAAGGGGCAGGCTTTTTATGGCGGTGAAATAGCCCAGGCGGTGCAGCAGTTTGCAGCCCAGCATGGTGGCAGCATCACCGCCCAAGACTTTGCCAACTACCAGCCCGAGTGGGTGCAGCCCATAAGCAAAGACTACCGTGGCTACACCTTGCATGAAATACCCCCCAACGGCCAAGGCATAGCCGCGCTGATAGCGCTTGGCATCTTGGACCAGTTTGATGTGGCCAGCCTGCCGGTGGACAGCGTAGATTCCCAACACCTGCAGATAGAGGCCATGAAGCTGGCCTTTGCCGATGTGTACAAATACGTGGCCGAGCCCGCGGCCATGGAAGTTACCCCAGCGCAAATGCTGGATAGCGCGTACCTGAAGTCACGCGCTCAACAAATCAATATGCACAAGGCCCAAGACTTTGGGGCTGGCAACCCGGTGAAGGGCGGCACGGTGTACCTCACTGTGGCGGACGAGAACGGCATGATGGTCAGCTTTATCCAAAGCAACTACATGGGCTTCGGCTCGGGCTGCGTGGAGCCACGCTTTGGCATTAGCCTGCAAAACCGGGGCCACGGTTTTGGGCTGGCGCCGGGCATCAACCAAGTGGCCCCGGGCAAGCGGCCTTTTCACACCATCATTCCTGCGTTCCTGAGCAAAGACGGCGCGCCGGTGATGAGCTTTGGCGTGATGGGCGCCAACATGCAGCCCCAAGGCCATGTGCAAAGCCTGGTGCGCATGCTGGACTACCACCAAAGCCCCCAAGCCGCGTGCGATGCACCGCGCTGGCGCTACAACGCGGGGCTAGAGATCAACGTGGAAGCCACCATGAACGCCACCACCGTGCAAGGCCTGGCCGCGCGCGGCCACCGCATGGAAGTGATTAACGACGCCTACCAAGACTTTGGCGCAGGCCAGTTCATCTGGCGCGCGGGCGACCCCAAGGTGCAAGGCTATGTGGCCGCGAGTGATTCTCGCAGGGACGGGCAGGCGGTGGGGTTTTAGACCTGCAAATCGTGAGATGAATGCAATATTGAGGAGCAGTTGTGACGCATAAGCTGAATTCAAAAATACAGGAAATACGGGTGCGTGCGGTGCGCGTTTCTATGGCCCATCCGCACCAAACTGCTGGCGGAACGGTTTCCGAGTCTCCGCTGGTGTTGACGGATATCACCATGGACGATGGCACTGTGGGCCATAGCATGGTGTTTACCTACACACCTGTAGCGCTCAAACCTACTGCTGATTTGATTCGCAATTTGGAGCCCTGGATAAAGGGCGATTGGCTTGCTCCTGCTGAGATAGAGCAGAAGCTGTCCAAACGATTTCGTTTGCTGGGGACTCAAGGGCTAGTTGGAATGGCTCTGTCTGCCATTGACATGGCTTTGTGGGATGCTTTGTCGCGCAGCCACGGTGTGTCACTGGTCCAATTGCTAGGGGGCATTGCAAAACCTATTGCAGCATACGGTGCGGTGGGATATGACGGAGTCGAGGGGTCCGCCAAAGCGGCGCAAGAGTGGGCTAAGCGTGGCTTTACTGGAGTGAAAGCAAAAATTGGGTATCCCACAGTGCAGGAAGATGTGGCCGTGATTCGTGCCATGCGCAAGGCGGTGGGTAACGATGTCGCCATCATGGTGGACTACAACCAGTGCCTTACTCCGGCGGACGCCATACAGCGGCTGCGGGTATTGGATGAAGAAGGGCTTACGTGGGTAGAGGAGCCAACGCTCGCGCACGACTATGCGGGCCATGCGCGCATCACCCAAGAAGCAAAAACGCCCATACAGTGCGGTGAAAATTGGTGGGGAACCTTGGATATGCAGCATGCGGTTGAGGCGCACGCCTCAGACTTCATGATGCCGGACGTGATGAAAATCGGTGGCGTCACTGGCTGGCTTCGGGCTGCGGCTTTGGCGCAGGCCAAGGGGATTCGCTTGTCCAACCATCTTTGGCCTGAAATCAGTGCCCAGCTTATGTGTGCGACGCCTACGGCACATTGGCTTGAATATGCCGACTGGTGGAACCCCATTTTGAGTGAACCTCTGGAAATCAAAAATGGAATGGCCGACCCACAAGGTGCAATAGGTACGGGTGTGGCCTGGGATGAGAAAGCTGTGGAGCGCTTTCTAGCGTGAATCAGTAGTTGGGGTTGAGCACTAGCGTATTGAAAATAATTCAACGCCCTTTACGCAAAATTCATTCCGTTGGCCGGACGTAAAGGCTAGCATTGGGCTGTACTACTAGCCAAAGGACTATCCGTGCACCACATACCCTACTCACCAGATTTGCCAGCCATAGCGCGTGAAATCATGCACGCCCAAGACCATTGCCAAACGGTGGAGCCGTTTACATCGCGCATCGATGGGTTTGACCTGGCAGCAGGTTATGCAGTGGGGCATCTGGTGCACGAGGCGCGCTTGGCGCAGGGGGCCCGTGCCGTTGGCCGCAAGATTGGGTTTAGCAACGCGAACATGTGGCCACAGTATGGCGTGGGAGAGCCTGTTTGGAGCTACCTGTATGACACCTCTGTTGTGCATCTTTCGTCAACCCAAGCAGTGTGCAGCTTGGCGCAGTTTGCGGCTCCCAAGATTGAGCCAGAAATTGTGGTGCATTTTCGGGCCACCCCTCCCCTTGGGGCTGACCTCTCCACTATTTTGAATTGCGTTGACTGGATCGCACATGGGTTTGAAATAGTGCAGTGCCACTATCCAAATTGGAAGTTTCAGGCTCCCGACACCGTGGCGGACTGGGCACTGCACGCCACTCTATTGGTCGGACCGCACCAGCCAGTGGCCAATCTTGGCCCTGAAGTGTTATCGGCTTTAGTGGCGTTTTCAGTCGGGTTGTCATGTGAAGGGGATGTCCTAGAGGTAGGCACGGGCGCCAACGTCTTGGGAAGCCCGATTGCTGCCATTGCCTATTTGTCTGGCGTACTTCAAAAGCAGCCGCAGTATTTGCCTTTGCAAGCCGATGAACTGGTGACGACCGGTACCCTCACCGCCGCGTATCCCGTGCGTCCAGGACAAACTTGGAAGACAGAGCTGTCGGGCATTGATTTGCCGGGCTTGACCGTCGACTTTTCAGATTAAAGATCACTGGTGTCCGGTAAATTTCATAGTTAATGTCGGCAAACGCAGTCTGCATAAGCCTTGCAGCCAGATTTGCGATTCCGACGATTTGAAACGCGAGTGTTTCTCAGCGGCGTACCGTAGCCTCTTTTTCCGAGGTTTTCGGTATGAACTCTGGTCGAACGGTGTTTGCACAACTGCTGGGCTTCGTGCCATTTGCTCACTTCGAACACCTCATCGACAAGTACCAAGCCAACCGCTGGACGCGAGACTTCACCGCTTGGAGCCACTTCATTTGTATGGCCTATGCGCAGCTCACAAGACGCGAAGGGTTGCGCGACTTGATTGCGTGTCTGAACTCTCAAAGTACCAAGCTTTACCACGTCGGATTGCGCAACCGCGTCACGCGCTCCACCTTGGCCGATGCCAACGAAAGACGCACCAGCGAACTCTTCGAGTCCTTGGCTCAGCGCTTGATTGAGTTGGCTATTGCACTGCACAAAGACCACGATATTGGGCTGGGCTTGAAGGAGCCCTTGTATGCGATGGACTCGACCACCATCGACCTGTGTTTGAAGTTGTTTACATGGGCCGACTTTCGCTCCACCAAAGCTGCGGTCAAGGCGCACACCGTGATTGACTTGCGTGGGGCCATCCCCGTGATGATCACCATAACCACAGGCAAAGTTCACGACGTCAAGGCGCTCGACTGCTTGCAGCTGCCCCCAGGCTCCATCGTGGTGCTGGATCGAGGCTATGTGGAATTTGCCCGCTTGTATGCCTTGGTTGTGCGCCATTGCAGTTTCGTGGTCAGGGCCAAGGACAATTTGAAGTTCGCAACCTTGGACTATCAGCCCTTGGACCCCAGCACTGGCATACGCGCCGATCAGACGATCCAGTTGCTGACCCACAAATCCAAGAAAGCCTACCCCGGAGCACTGCGACGGGTTGCATTCTTCGACGAGAATACGCAACTCGATCTGGTGTTCTTGAGCAATCGTTTGGACTTGCCCGCACTGACTATTGCCGCCATTTACAAGCAACGCTGGCAGATCGAATTGTTCTTCAAATGGCTCAAGCAAAATTTGATGATCAAACACTTCTTTGGCAACTCGCTCAATGCGGTGAAGTCCCAAATATGGATTGCCGTTTGCGTCTATCTGATTGCTTTGATAGCCCACAAAAAACTCGGCATGGGTATTTCTCTGCGCAACTTCCTGCATCTCGTGGAGGTCAATATGTTCGAGAAAATAACTCTCAAGAAGATGGTCGCCAATGCCCTTCACAACGAAGAGGTCGAGATGCTTCAATCGCAAAACGAACTGTTCTGAAATCAGCATGAAAATTTACCGGACACTAGTGATTAAAGATACTCGGTGAAAGTCAGCAGGGGCTAAACAAATCCACCCTGTCAGTAATGATCCCATCCGTACACAAGTCAATCAGCCGCTGCGCAGCCCATTCATCATTCACCGTATAGCTCAGCGTGCGAAAGCCCGCGCTTTGGGCTTGGCGCACGGTGCTCTCGTCCCACAGCGCGTGGTTGCAGACGATGGCTACGCACTCCAGAGTAAGGGCGGTTTCTAGCCAGCCGGTCCACAGCGTGTCCAGCAGTAGGCCGCGGGGCAGCTCGGGCTGGGCTGCGTGTGCGCTGCGCAGGGCGTCTACTTCAAACGATGAGAGTAGTGGGGGTACCGCAGCGCCTTGCCACAGGCGGGCCGCGTGCTGGGCCACTACCTCGCCGGTGTGGCGCTCCTGCCCCGGGGTGGGTTTGATTTCGATGTTCAGGCAATGGCCGTTGGCCAAACAAAATGCGGCAATATGGTCTAGCGTGGGCATGGGCTCGCCAGCAAATGCGCGCGAATGCCAGCTGCCTGCGTCCAGCTGGGTAAGTAGCCCCCACGGGTGGTCGCCCGCTACGGCGCTGTTGCCTGCGCCCAGCGCGGCGCGCGCATTGGTGGTGCGCTGCAAAGTGGCGTCGTGCAGAAGGAAGGGCACGCCGTCTGCACTGAGTTTGACGTCGCACTCAAACATGCGGTAGCCGTGGCTGGCGCCAAGGCGAAAGGCGGCCAAGGTGTTCTCAGGTGCCAGTTTGCCAGCGCCGCGGTGGGCTACCCAGCGGGGGTAGGGCCAGGGGGGGAGGGGGGTGCTCATGGGGGTGACCGGTTTATTGAGCCGCATTGGTTTTTTCAAACCGAATCAGCAACTCGTTGCCCCGCTTGACAATGGAGTCCAGCGCTTCTTTGGCGGTTTTGGTACCCGCCCACACTTGCTCTAGCTCTTCGTCTTCAATGGCGCGAATTTGCACATAGTTGCCTAGGCGTATGCCGCGCGACTTGTCGGTGACTTTGCGCACCATTTGGTTCACCGCCACATCGGTGCCGGGGTTGTCTTTGTAGAAGCCTGATTTTTCTGTAAGCTGTAACGCTGCCGTGGTGATGGGCAGGTAGCCCGTGCGCTTGTGGCTGGCGGACTGCACTTCCGGGCTGGAGAGGTAGCTAAAAAACTTGGCAACGCCTTTGTATTCTTCGGGCTTTTTGCCTGCCATGACCCACAGGCTCGCCCCGCCAATGACGGTGTTTTGGGGTGCACCGCGCACGTCGGGGTAGTAGGGCAGCCGCGTCAGGCCAAAAGCAAACTTGGCGTTTTTGTGCAGATTGCCATAAAAGCTGCTGCTGGCCGTCATCATGGCGCATTCGCCAGAGAGAAAGCTGGCCTCTGCCGTATTGGCCCGGCCTTTGTAGACAAATAAGCCCTGCTTGGCCATGGTGGCCAAGTTGTCAATATGGCGCACGTGCAGGGGTGAGTTGGCCTTGAGCCGCGCATCTAGCCCAGCCAAGCCATTTTGCCGGGAGGCAAACTCCACGTTGTGCCAAGCGGAGAAGCTCTCCAACTGCGTCCAGCCTTGCCAGGTGGTGGTTAAAGGGCATTTGTGGCCATGGGCCTTGAGTTTGGCCGCGGCCAATGTGACCTCTGGCCAAGTGCTGGGGGCTTTGGCGCTGTCTAGGCCTGCGGCCTTGAAGGCATCTTGGTTGTAATAAAACACCGTGGTGGAGCTGTTAAAGGGCAGGCTCAGCATCTCGCCCTTGGGTGTGGTGTAGTAGCCCGCCACGGCAGGCACATAGGCCTTGGGGTCAAATTTTTCGCCCGCGTCTTTCATCACCTTCCCCACGGGAACCACGGTGTTTTTGCTGGCCATCATGGTGGCGGTGCCCACCTCAAACACTTGCAATATGTGGGGGGCGTTGCCTGCACGAAATGCGATTCCTGCCGCAGCCATAGACTCGTCGTATTGCCCCTTAAACGTGGGCACTACCTTGTAGTCTTTTTGGCTGGCATTGAAGTCGCGGGCCAGGTCGTTGACCCATTCTTGGTTCACGGCGGTCATGGAGTGCCACCACTGAATTTCGGTTTGTGCGTGGGCAGAAAGTGAAAACACACCGGCGAAAACTGCTGAGAAGGCCAGTGCGCGAGGGCTCAATGTCATAAGGGCTCCCATGTTTTAACTTGCCTATGTTAGCCAACTTGTGTGTCCGGCCCATTTAATACGCGCCGCCAGTAGGTGATTACCCCGGTGCGGTACCATCGTAGGCCTGCCAAAACAGACCTACGATGAACGCTCCCACCTCTTTTACCCACCTCTTGTCGGCTGGACAGCCAGCCGCTCCAGTGCACGAACGCATTCGCGAAATTCCCTACAACTACACGTCTTTTTCAGATCGTGAAATTGTGATTCGGCTTTTAGGTGCAAGTTCTTGGGATTTGCTCAACCAACTGCGTGGCGAGCGCCGCACCGGTCGCTCGGCCCGCATGCTGTACGAGGTGCTGGGCGATATTTGGGTAGTGCAGCGCAACCCCTATTTACAAGACGACTTGCTCGACAACCCCAAGCGTCGCACCCTGCTGGTAGACGCGCTTAAGCACCGCTTGGGTGAAGTGCAAAAGCGCCGGACACCGCAAGCCGACCCCGAGCGCGATGCCATGGTGGGCGCGCTCTTGGTGGCCGCCGGTGCCGCAGTACAGGCGTTTGACGCGACTTTTGTGGCAGTAGGCGCTCTGCGCCGCAAAGCCCAGCGCGCCTTGGGCAAGCTCACGGCCAAAGACAACATCAAGTTCGACGCGCTAAGCCGTGTTTCGCACGTGACCGACGCCACCGACTGGCGCGTGGAGTACCCCTTTGTGGTGCTCACACCTGATTCGGAAGAAGAGATGGCCGGTTTGGTGAAGGGCTGTATCGACCTGGGCCTGACCATCATTCCCCGGGGCGGCGGTA
>JBIIYT010000115.1:0-7248 GCA_044346675.1 Rhodoferax sp.
AGTTTCTCATATGCCTGATGCTCCTGAGGGCAGCATTTCAAAGTTTGCCTTCTACTTGGCATCGTTAAAGAATGGTGGCGTGGTGCCTAAAGTTGTCCGCTGTCTAGTACACGGCTGGGGCGTCGAGCAACATGAGTCTGTCGTCTTCGCGGCGGCAGACGCATGTGGCGAACCAACTGATTGCGATGCTACTGCAGTGATCTCTGACTATGGACTGACTGGCAACCAACAGATAGAGATCACAGTCTTCGTGCGTGGTTATCGGCTACGCGCCAGCTTCCCTTTCAAGCCAAACGGGGATGGGTTTGAGTACATCAATTCAGATGACCAAGACAAGCAGGATGTTCTACGAATGATGGCTGCTTGGGCCAGTGCAACTGGCGCGAGGCCACCACGAAAGAAATTCCTAGGCATATTCTGACGATGCGCTTGCCGTTTAACTCCTGCAAAAGGCCGCAGGGGCAAAGGCAACTTTATTAATAAGGCAAGGCTCACCTCTACAATCATTTGGACTCAAAGGGGATGTATATGTGGTGTACTAGAGCGGCCGTAGGCTTTTATCTGTCGGCAATCTTGTTCGGGTCGGCGACCGCCGCGCAAGAGGGTGCCAACCGATGCAGCCCGGCTGCGGTCAAGAGTGTTGGGGAACACTTCAAACTGGACTCTTTCACTTATCCGAAGCGAGGTATGTACCCGGATGCTACAAACGGCGGGCTCATCGTGGCGGGTGCATGCAAGCAATGGCCATATGACCGCTCCAAAACCATTGCGGCCTTTGCCTATGATGCTGGCGTCGAATACCAACGGGCATTGTTTGTGGCCATTGTCGATACAAAAAGTAACCGTATTCTTGCGTCCTACGAGGGCTCGATACCTGAGGATTCAGGCAGCCAAGTCAGAGACGACTCACTTTGGATAGACACTGCGCGCTACACCTTGTCAAAGAGCACAAGAGCCTTTGGAATTGCCACACGGACTTTTCGAGACAGGTGCACGTATGAAGGAGGCTCTGACTTCCAAGAGTCACTCTTTGTAATTGAGGGCAAGGCTATTCGACCGGTGCTCTTCGCAACGATGTCACACTGGACATATAAGGGCGGTGATCGTTGCTCTGCCGAAAAGGACGTTCCGCGTACGGATGCGGTTGTCACGATTGCCTTAGAACCGACAACGTCCAACGGGTTCGCAGATCTGCGGCTCACTGCGATACGTGATGGCGAGGCCAAACCGCTTAGTCTTGTAGTCAAGTACAACGGGGAAAGTTACGACCTCCAGCCGTGGGACAAAGCCTTCGGTGCGTGGTGGAATAAATAAAGCACTGCCGACATCCATCAGTGCCAACGTTCGGGTAATTCAGTCTTTATTTTCGCGACTAAGCGCGCGCCATTCTCTGGGCGACACTCCAGTGCGTTGTGCAAAAACGCGCGACAGGGCAGATGCATTGGCATAGCCCAAGTCAGGCGCTATGAGCTTCACGGCGCGCCCCTGACTCAACTGCTTCTTCGCCAGCGCCATGCGCCAGTCGGCCAAATACTCAGCGGGCGCAACGCCCACTACCTTTTTGAAACGCCCAGCAAAGGCGCTTCGGGACATCGCTGCAAGGTCCGCAAGCGACTCCAAAGACCACGGTGTTTGCGGCCGCTCATGCATGGCCGTCAGGGCCCGCGCGAGTTGGGGGTCTGCCAAGCCCGATACCAGTCCCATCGACACACCACTTTGCGCACCATGGTCCAGCAACCAACGCAGCAGTTGCAACAAGACCACTTCAAATAAACGATCGACCATCAGCCGCTGGCCGCAACGCACCTGGTCGGCCTCTTGAAACAGTAGATCTAGTGCGCTGGACAAACCCGGAACCTGCGCCAGAGGCAGCACGATAACGGGTGGCAATGCGCGCACCAGCGGATGATTGGCGCCCCCCTCAAAGTGCACCGCCGCACAGGTGAAGTCCGAGCCTTCCTTGGGCGCATTGTGAAACTGGTGCGCAAGAGGCTGTGGGTAAAACAAGAGTGTTGGCTCGCACACCTCTAGGCGCTCAATCGCGTGCGCGCCCTGGTGATGGGTCACCACCATGCTCCCCCTGCGCAGCACATGAAAAAACCCCCTACCCGGCTGGGCATCGAAGCTGCTGATGCCACACAAAGCGCCGGTGTGAAACAGGTGCGCAGACACCTGAAACCGCTCTAACAGCGAAGAAAGACGATCCAACGCAACCGTGGGCACGGCCGTAGATACAGCATTGCTTTGCATGATTTTGCATTAATAGATATGTTTTGTGTACTTAATGATACCAATCATAGTGCACCGGGTGAAACAATTCTCTCTGTGCAGATTCGCACGGATTCACGCAAAGAGGTATTCCAATGCAAACAAAAACACACTTTCATCTGCTTGCACTCGCCATTGCATGCGCAGGCCTAGGCTCGCCCGCCATGGCGCACGATGGCCCGCACACCGGGGGCATCCAAAGTGCACCGCAGGCAAAAGTGAATGCACCTTTTGACATTTTTCACACCCGCATCACCACCGAGGGCAACGTGGCCACCTTCCACATTGCAGTATCGGGCAAGGCCGGTGCCAGCAAACCAGCCAAAAGTGGCAAGCTAGCGGGTAGCAAGGTCTTTTCATACGTTTGGCCCACCACCATCGACCCATCGGCGGTTGGCTTTGAGGCCAAGAGCGGCATATTGGCCTTTGCCGTGACCAGCCACCCTGACTTTGACGACACCCCCCTGTTTGACGAAAACGCGGACGGCAACCCCGGCAACGATGGTGGTGTGTGGCACTCGCACTGGGTGGTGCTGCAGCCAGACGATGCCTGTGGCAAAGGCGCGCTCAAAGTGGTTGATATTCCTGAAGGCGCCAAGCCCAAGCTACCCAAGACATGGCCGGGCCTGCCCCTCCTGATTGACAGCCCCGGATGGAGCCCCGTGTTCAAAGGCAAGACGCTGGAAGTGAAAGTTCCGTTTGACGACATTGGCGTAGTGCAAGCGGCTACTTTTGACGGCGTCACCGCAGCCCTGCGGGTGAACGCCAGCGTGCACAACCCCTTGCTGTGCGTCGTCGATGTATTCAAGGTGGCCTCTGGCAATTTGTCTTTGCCGGGCAAGGTCAACCAATAACTCCCCACTTTTTTTCTAAAGGAAATCACCATGTCACGCGTTCAACTTATCGATTCTTCCAACACCACCGCCAACCGCCAAGCGCTGCTGGAACAGGTCCACAAGGCCTTCGGTGCCACACCCAATATGTTCAAAGCCGTGGCCAACTCACCTGCTGCACTCAAAAGCATGTGGGGCTCGTTTGGGGCCTTAGGCTCTGGGGTTCTGGGCGCCAAGTTGGGCGAACAAATTGCCGTAGCCATTGCGGAGCGAAACCGCTGCGAGTATTGCTTGGCTGCGCACACCGTTCTGGGCAAAGGCGCCGGTGCCACGGCCCAAGAAATGTCTGCGGCACAAGCCGGCCAATCCGCCGACCCCAAAACCGCCGCCGCTTTGGCATTCGCGCTCAAGGTGGTTAGTAACCGCGCTCAACTGTCCAATGAAGACTTCGTTCAGCTACGCAGCGTAGGTTTTGATGACGAACACATTGTGGAAATCTTGGCCCACGTTGCACTGAACATCTTCACCAACTACGTCAACGTGGCCTTTGACGTGCCCGTGGACTTCCCCAAGGTGGCGTTGAACCCAGTTGCTTAATGCGCCCCGTTCCGATAGCCATCAGCACTGTTGCGCTATCGGAACCTTATCCAAAGAGGCCTCACACCATGCTAAAAACACCGACCCTGGCACCCACCTTGGCACCGCCGCTGCACGTTAGCGAGTGGTTTAACACCGACACCCCCATCACGCTAGACGCACTGCGTGGGCGCGTGGTGGTGGTGCACGCTTTTCAAATGCTGTGCCCCGGCTGCGTGGCGCAGGGGCTACCCCAAGCCATGAAGGTGCACCAGATATTCCCCCGCAGTGAAATGGTGGTGCTGGGTTTGCACACGGTGTTTGAGCACCACGATGCGATGGGCCCGAACGCCTTAAAAGCCTTTTTGCACGAGTACCGCATTGCGTTCCCCGTTGGGGTGGACCTGCCTGCGACGAATCATCCGGTACCCACCACCATGCAAGCCTATGGCCTGCGCGGAACGCCTAGTCTGGTCGTTATCGACCGCGGTGGCCACGTGCGCCTGAACCACTTTGGCCACATGGACGACTTGCAGCTTGGCACACTGTTGGGAACGCTACTGAGCGAGGCTGCGCCTTCTGCCACCAAGCCCGCCGAAGTGGGTCGTGCGCGCCGGGTGTTTGGCGGCGATAAAGCAGGCCATTGAGACGATGGGCAATGCGCCGCCCCTGTTCAAGGAGCCACTGCATGAAATGCATTGCCATTCGTCATGTGAAGTTTGAAGACCTCGGTATCTTCGAAGAGGTCTTGATTCGGCGCGGCTTTGATGTCGTCTACTTTGAAGCAGGTCTGGATGACTTTGAGGCCCTAGACTGGGAAGCGGCAGACTTGGTTGTGGCACTGGGTGGCCCCGTTGGCGTGTACGAGACCGCCGACTACCCTTGGCTGAGGCAAGAGCTTGACATCGTGGCGCGCCGCTTGCACCTTGACCGCCCTACCCTGGGTATTTGTCTAGGGGCGCAAATCATGGCCGCCGCGCTGGGCGCTGCCGTGTATGCGGCGCCCGTAAAAGAGATTGGCTGGTCCACATTGCAGCTTACTGCCGCAGCCCACTCCTTTGGCCTGCAGGCGCTGGCCCACACCGAGGTGCTACATTGGCATGGCGATACTTTTGATTTGCCAAAGGGCGCCACCTTGCTGGCGTCCACAAGCCTAACCCCGCACCAGGCGTTTGCTTATGGGCGCACAGGCTTAGCGCTGCAATTTCATGCGGAGGCAAACGGTGCGCGAATGGAGCCTTGGCTTATCGGGCACACGCTGGAGCTGCGCACCGCAGGAGTCGACATCCATCAACTGCGCCAGGCGGGGCTAAATGACATGGCAAAAAAAGCCGCCGCAGGCCAAAACATGCTGGAACGATGGCTGGCCCGCGTGGGTCTCTCCTAGCTGTATTTCAAATCTACAACCCAACCCTGAAACTGGAGAACAAGCATGCAAATTTCTGTCTATGACACCTACGTGCAACGCCCGGACGGGCGGCGCATGCACTTTGACATTTTGGTACCCGCGGCACTTAAAGACCTAGAGACTATTTTGGGCTATGGTCGCACTTACCTTGCGGCCAAAGGCCTGCCGAGTACAGCACTAAAAGCTGAAAAATGTAGCTATTGCCACATGGAATCCGCAGAACCGCTGGTGGAAGATGAGATCGCCAAAACCGGCTTTGCAATTTTGGAATTAGAGAACTGTGAGTAGCGTGTGAAAACGTACCACCCTATCAACTGCGAGTTCCACGATGTCATTGAATCCTATGCAACGCGGCGAGAAGTCGTAGACATCGTGGTGGTCGGCCCTGCGGAAGCCACGCGGTGTATCCGCACCGTGGTGCGCGATGTGTTTTCGCGCAATGGCGAAGATTTTTTGCTCACAGACGGCGGCCAGAGTATTAGGCTCGACCAAGTAAAGTCTATCGGCACCTACGACGTGGCTACGTTTGACTAGACCAGACGCCTGCGCACCGGGGCTGAAGGGGAGGTGCGTAGTGCAGTTGCGGTAGGGGTTGGGCTGTCGACTTGATTCGTGCTTTGACGGAGGCCCGCAATGCGGCGTAACCCGACGGCCGCCAGTACCCGCTTGCCGGTCGCCCAGTATGGTCATGGTTGTCGCTCACGCGATTTGCCCGAAGTCACGTTTCATACTGCCAAGGGTAACGAATGTGGGACCGATGAACCTGCTATCCAAAGCCGCGAATTACATCCGCAAGGATTCATCTAATCCTTACAAAGATCGGTTTGACGGCCTGACATCGCAGGCTGCCGGCAATGTATAGGATATGGCGAGTATGTTGACCGAGACAGCTAAGAGGATGCTCTTCAGTCTGGCCATTACAAAGCGCGATGTACTTGAACGAGTTCATCGACGACAAATCAGTGGGGCTGCGGTGGTCACGTGGCGGCAAGCTAGCTGGGTTGTGTCCCGACTCGCATAACCCTGAGCTGGTCGCAGTTGGATTTTGCGTGGGTATCGGCTGTATCTCGATCAGTGATCCACTATTTTGACTAGTCATCAATTTGTCATGTTTTGCGCTAACAATGTAAACGATTACATTGATAAATTTATGAGCATTCAAGACGTTGCCAAACAAGCTAGAGTCTCCGTCGCCACGGTGTCACGGGTATTTAACCTGCCTGACAAAGTCACGCCGGTTACGCGGGAGCGGGTTGAAAAAATTGCCAAAAGGCTGGGCTATGTTGCCAACGCCAGTGCCCGAACTCTGCGCACGCAGCGCAGTCGGGTGCTGGGTGTGGTTCTGCCGACCTTGCTGAATCCGGTATTTGCCGAATGTCTGAGTGGCATTGCCAGTGCGGCCACTAGAGCCGGCTATGCCATCTTGCCTATCACGACAGATTACGAATTGGCGCAAGAAGACCGAGCGGTCAATTTGCTGTTGGCAGGAAACGTGGATGGCATGATTCTGGTGGTATCCAACCCAGCTACTTCAAAGGCACTTGAACGCTTGCAAGCCGCAGGTATTGCCTACGCGCTGGCTTATAACCGCCACCCAGAACACCCATGCGTGAGCGTTGACAGCGAAGCGGCGGTCAGCGCAGTGGTCACGCGACTCACCGAGTTGGGGCACACCCGCATCACGCTGGTGACAGGCCTGCTCGCTGCCTCCGACCGGGCTCAACAGCGCTTGCGTGGCTACCAGCAAGCCATGGTCGGTTTGAAGCTCAAAAAAACCCAAGTTCTAGAAGTGCCATTTGTCGAAAGCGCTGTGGACGAGATACGCACAATGTTGACGCAGGAACAAAGACCCACAGCCCTGGTTTGCTCCAACGACTTGCTGGCCATTCGCAGCATTCGGGCGGCGAGCCTGGCGGGGCTGAAGGTGCCTGACGATATCAGCGTGGTCGGCTTTGACGGCATTGCGTTAGGGGAAGACCTGACGCCCATGTTGAGCAGCGTGACACAGCCCAATGCAGGCTTGGGCCGCGCGGCCGTTGAGCTGCTGTTGCAGGCGGTTAGCAGTGGTCATGCGTTGTTGCCCAGTGCCAGCGTGGTACTGGCGCACGGCTTCAGACAAGGCGAGTCGTATGCAGCACCGCCACCGCAAATCAAAAAAAACGA
>JBIIYT010000097.1:0-7909 GCA_044346675.1 Rhodoferax sp.
CCAATAGCTGTGCAGCAGCATGCGCTCGGGGCTCGTCATGGACATGGGCCGCAATACGTTTGTCGCACCAATCCATGTGCTCATCGAGCTCACGCCACTGATCCTGTGCCCGCTCAATGGACAAACGTGCTAGACCGCTCATTTCGTTGCTGCCATCCTCCAGCACCTCGCTCAATGCAGCGCGCAATGCTTTGGTGCTTTGCGCCACTACGATGCCAAACTCAGCCAGCAAGCCCCGGATACGGTTGACGCAGGCCGTTCGCTCTTGTTTGAAGCCCTCACGCAAACGGTGTACGCACAGCATGCCCTGCTGGGCGGTGGTCTTGATGGGAACAAAGTGCATGCTGGGGCGCGATGCTGCTTCGCAGATGGCGGCAGCATCGTTGGCGTCGTTCTTGCCGGTCTTGCCTTGCAAGCGGTAGGGACTGACGAGTTGACCTGGAATAATGCGGGCATCCAAATCCAATACCACCAGTTTGCGCGCCCAGTGATGGGCGCCGGAGCAAGCCTCCATGGCGACCATGCACCCAGCTGGTAACTGGGCACACCATTCGACAAACTTGTCTCGGGGTAAAGAACGGTTGGTGACTAGCTTGCCGGCTGCATCCACCGCATGGACTTGGATCACGCGCTTGGCCAAATCGGCACCGACGCGCACGATGCGGCGATCGCCGGTGTTTGGTGTAATCTCGCTCATGGGACTTCTCCTTTAAAAAAGGTTTTAGATTGAATGAACAACCCAATCTTGGCACTTGATGCCGTTACCGCGAAGTGGGAAGTCCCTTCGTATTCGCTCGTCACGGACACGCAGCATCACAATGCCGCTCCGCGGAGCATGCTGCCCGCCGGACAGCGCCGACGTTAGGCATTCTCTTACAAGGCTTCTATCAACATGAATGAAATAAAAATTCTGAATCGACTAAACGTGCTTATCGCACTTGTTGTACTGAACATAGGCGCTATGGCTTACCACATCTACGCTGAACGGACGAGTCCAACTGCACCAAGTCAAGTACAAAGCTCCCTTGGAGAACAAGTACCCAAGAGCGATGCAATGGCAGTCGCAGAACGAATAGTGAAACGCTACAACGCCAACGATCTTGATGGCTTATACGCAGAGTTCTCGGATGTAGCCCGCATGCAGTTTTCTAAAGAGAAACTGCATGAATCAATGGGAAAGCTCCACTCCGTAGTCGGCATCGTTGAAAGCTACGCCTACTCCCACTCCGTTGTGGCAGGAAATCAGGATGGCAAGCAATTCAAGACCATCTTTTACAAGGTTCGACTATCAGGCAGGTCCATTCCAACCGGCGAAATGAAAATCACTGTCGCAAATGAGGGAGGCTCATTAGGTGTGTACGGATTCTTCCTCAATGCCATGGAGCAGTAGAGGCGTGAAGCAGAATTCATTGGAGAGATGGCGTGTTCTCTCAGCCCTCTCCTGCGCGCCCCAGCCTAACAAGGGCTTTGCGGCTGTAGAAAAACCTCTTTCAAGAGCGAATCATCCCCCGCTGCCTTCCCTTTGCGCTGAACTACCTAGTCGACCTGGACCTTGAAAGTAAACCCCGACCCAAAGTCAAATCCGCACTATGCCCAACCAATACATACTGCTGCTGGTCTATTTCGTAGCCTTCTTCTTGTTGACGTTTGTGATTCGTTCGGTACTCGTGTACCGCAGCACTGGTGTTAACCCACTTGTGCTACCTAGCACCAACGACGCCTATGGTTACGTTGGCAAGGCGTTTAAGGTACTCATGTTGGTTTGTGGTGGCGTGGTCATGGCCCTGGCGTTCATTCCGCATGCCCCAACTTGGCTTGGCTCCATTAGTCCGCTCGAGATCAATGCGCTCAAGTGGATAGGCTGGTGTTGCTTGCTTCTTTCTCTGCTATGGGTAGCTGTGGCGCAAGCTCAAATGGGAGCCTCGTGGCGCATTGGCATCGATAGCGTCAACCGTACCGAGCTGGTCTGCAAGGGCCTGTTCGGCATTTCTCGCAATCCAATTTTTCTTGCAATCCGGCTGGCTTTGCTAGGTTTTTTCTTGGTGGCACCCAATGCAGCCACTTTGGCTATTCTCGCTGCGGGCGAGGTGGTCATACAGGTGCAGGTGCGACTTGAAGAAAAGCATCTGGCAGCTTTGCATGGCGCAGTCTATGAACAATACGTCTCAAGGGTGCGAAAATGGCTGTAACCAAGGCTAACCTGTCGCCAGCACAGCCTTGGCGGTAGCAGGCGGATCAGCTCCAACGGTCGGGTAGTTTCCCTCACCTCAATGTCTGACAAAAGCTCGCAATAGACGAGCAGGCTTGCCTGAGCGACGCATCGTCCAGCGCATAAGCCAATCGCAAATAGGGCCCAAGACCAAACGCGCTTCCGTGCACGCAGGCAACGCCTTGCTCGTCTAGCAGCGCAAGTGCTACGTCCTCATCGCTGCCCAATAGGGTACCGGCTGCCGTGGTCTGCCCTATCAAATCTTCGCAAGAAACGAAAGCATAAAAGGCTCCTGCAGGTGTGGTACAGCGCAAACCGGGAATACTGTTGAGTCGTGCAACGACTTCATCCCGTCGGGATTGGAAAGCTGCGCGCGACTGGCGGACAAAGTCTTGCGGCCCACTTAAGGCCGCCAGTGCAGCATGTTGCGACACAGAACAAGCGCCCGAGGTCTGCTGGCCTTGCAAGGTCTCCATGGCGTTGAGCAACCAACGCGGCCCGGTGCCAAAGCCAATGCGCCACCCGGTCATTGCGTATGCTTTGGACACGCCATTCATCGTTAAGGTGCGCTCGCGCAGGCGCGGCTCCACTTGGGCAATGGTGTAAAAGCGCGCATCGTCAAAGATTAAGTGCTCGTAGATGTCATCAGATAGCACCAACACATGGGGATGTGCCAGCAGAACTTCGCTGAGCGCAAGTAGTTCTGCTTTGCTGTACACCGCCCCCGTAGGATTGGACGGTGAATTGAGTATGAGCCAGCGCGTGCGTGGCGTAATCGCCCGAGCAAGTGCCTCAGGTGTAAGTTTGAAACCATAGGCCTCAGAACAAGGCACGATGACTGATGTAGCACCGCTGAGTTGCACCATCTCTGGATAGCTCACCCAGTAGGGCGCAGGAATGATGACCTCATCGCCCACATTCAGGGTAGCGGCCAGCGCGTTGAACAGTACCTGCTTGCCGCCACTGCAGACGATGGTGTCTTGCCACGACACGTCAAGCGCGTTTTCTCGCCTAAATTTGGCAGCTACGGCCTCGCGCAGCTCTCGCACGCCAGCCACTTGGGTGTAGCGCGTCTTGCCAGCTGCTATGGCGGCAACTGCGGCCTCTCGCACATGCACTGGGGTGTCGAAATCGGGCTCCCCCGCGGTAAGCGAGATGACCTGTTTGCCAGCCGCGCGCCGCTCGGCGACGCGGTCCATCATCTTGTAGGTGGCCGATGGCTTTGCCGCTGCAAGGTGCAGGTTCAGGCGTTCATGTTTCTGGCTCATGCGCGTGCTCTCCAAGCTTGCAGATCCATTAGCTCAACCGTCGTAATGCCTTGTGCCAACTTTTCCATCATCGTCGCCTCTTTGGCCGCCCGGGCTTCGCCCGCCTGCAGCGTGCGCTCTAAGGCCTCTGCAGGCAAGATGATGACGCCGTCGTCATCCGCCACCAGCCAATCGCCAGCCTTCACCGGCACTCCTGTGAAGCGCATGGCTTGCCCCACCAAGGGCGCACTGGCCTTGATGGTGCCGCAGACCGATACACCTCGGCTAAAGACGGGGAAGCCATGGCGGGTCAGCGCCGCAATGTCGCGCACGCCCCCATCGATAACCAAACCCTTCACGCCAGCGGCCTCGGCTGCTACCGTCATTACCTCACCCCAATAGCCCGCGATAAAGCCACCGGTGTTGACCACCAGGGCACTGCCGCGCGGTGCACGTTCCAGCGCGAGGTGAATCGCCAAGTTGTCGCCCGGCGCACACTGCACCGGATAGATCGGTGCTGCCAGAGACGCACCCGGCCACACAGGACGAATGGCCGGATCAACCGCGCAGGCCAGCCCAGAGGCTTCGTACAGCGTGGACGTACCCAATGCGAGTGCAAGCGTTCTTACCGCGTTGTCGTTCATGATGCCCTCGTCTGCAGTTGGTGGTAGCCCACGGTTTTGCGTACTTGGCCCAGCGTTTTGCCAGCGGCGATGAGCTCGCGAATTTGGGCCTCCGCTAGCTCAACACTCCGCGCTGTCTCGGCAACTTCGCGAGCGCGCGCCAAAGGCACCACCACCACACCGTTGGCGTCGGCCACCACGATATCGCGGGCGCACACCCTAGTGTGGCCAATAGAGACAGGTTGATTGACCGCCGCCACCTCTACGCGGTCTTTTCCGGTACGCATGAAGCGACCAGCGGTAAACAAGGGATAGCCGTCACCCAGTGCCTTTGCGACATCGCGGCACACGCCATCAATTACCGTGCCTGCAATGCCACGCGCACCCGCATACTGGGTCATGATGTCGCCCCACACCGTGCAGTCAGTTCTGCCGGCGTTGTCAATCACCACCACATCGCCTGGCGCTACCTCGTCAATGAAGTCACCCACGGTGCCAGCGGGCTGACCACAAGGCACATACTTGACGGTAAAGGCGGGGCCAACCACCACGCCGCAGTAGTTGTCCAGCGGCTTGATGCCTAAACATTGGCCTGGTATTCCCAACTTGTCCATAGCGTCGGAAACAGCCGGTGTGTCGAGCCCTGCGAAGAGAGCCACGAGTTCTTTTTCGCTGGAGTTCATAGCGCACCCCCTGCATTGATAGCTTCGAACTCTTTGTCATGCATCACAGCCTCTACCGAGCGCCCTGATCGCACGGCCTTCACCATACTGTCTTGGCGAATTTGTATGCGTTCTGCCAGATCCAATACCTCGTCAATGCGAGTAGCGGTGATGATCACGATGCCACAGCGGTCTGCGATGACATAGTCGTCTTCGTGAACGGTCACGCCACCGAATTGAATGGGCGTGCCGGCCGCGACCTGAACTACGCGGTTGCGCGCACTCACCATGGTGGCGCCTCGGCCAAAGACCGGATAGGCGATCTGCTCGTTGGCTTCAATGTCTCGACTCCATCCGTCGATGACGGTGCCGCGAATGCCTTTTACGCTTGCTGCATTTGCAAGGATGTCGCCCCAGCACGACACTCCATCGGTGCCTCCAGCAATCACCAAAACCCGATCTTTCGAAGCGATGCTAGCAATGACAGGAGATATCAAATGCACAGTGGGCGCTGCATCACGCTTGGGACCGAGCTGTATGGTGCTAGCCCTGCCCACAATGCGAGGGCAGCTCCAAAGGGGCAATATGCCGACGGTTGCGCCGGGCAGGCCTAGGAAGTCCAACGCATCAGACACCGTGGTGGTATCAAGAAGGGCCAAGCGACCGAGTGGAGTGGGTTCAGACATTTTTCTTCGCAGAGTTGTTGCTACGAGTCAACTATGCTGTCGGCATTGATTTCTGTAAATTCCGAATATCGGATGATTACGATACGAATAAGCTATTGAATGGAGTGAGCCATGATCAACTTCCGACTGATGCGCCACCTGTGGCTTTTTGTGGCGGTGGCCGAAGAGCAGCACTTTGGGCGGGCCGCAAAGCGTTTGGGCATGAGCCAGCCGCCGCTCACGGAGCAAATTCAAGTGCTGGAACAAGCGCTGAAAGTGAAGCTGTTTGTGCGCTCCCGCAAGGGCGCGCGATTAACCCCCGTGGGTCAGGCCATTCTGCCGGCGGTGCGCAAATTTGCAGCGCAGATGGAACACTTGGAGCTGGCGGTACGCGAAGCTACCCGTGGGCAAAGTGGCACGTTAACCATTGGGGCCATCTCATCCGCCATGGTAGATGCGCTGCCCCCGCTGATCGATCTTCTGCGCGCGGCAAGTCCGGACATTTCAGTCGCAGTGCGTGAAATTGACAGTGCTGAGGCTATTGCTGCCTTGCAAGCAGGTGAAATTGACTTGGCCTTTGCGCGTCTGCAAGGTGAGTTGGGGGTAGACATTGTGTCACGGCCCTTGGCCCAAGATCGCTTAGCGGTGGCCTTACCAGCGCACCACCGGCTTGCTGGGGCGCGGTCCATTCGCCTTAAACAATTGAGCGACGAGCCGTTCGTGATGTTTGCGCGGCAGGTAAGTCCCGTTTTTTTCGATAGCATCATTGCGGGCTGCCAAACCCACGGACTTTCTGTGCGCATCTTGCACGAGGTGCGCAGCGTCGCATCCCAAATTGCCTTTGTTGGGTGTGGACAAGGTTTGGCCCTCATTCCATCTGGCTTAAAAGAACTGGCACCACCAAACGTGGTGGTGCACCGTCTCACTGAACGGATAGATTTAGTCACCACCGCAGCTGCTTGGAGCCGCTCGTCCATCAACCCTTTGCTGCCACTAGCGCTGTCCACATGGGGCTGGTAAAGCGATGTCCGCCTAGCATGGGTCTACTCCTCCTCAACCGGGTCTGACGCATCATCTTGCTGATCGTCTTGCGCGTCTTGCAGGCGCACGTCTAAACGTTGGCGGATAGACTGGGCATCCGTCACCAATTGCTCCAACGGCACTGCCGATGCCAAACGCCAGCTGGGCGGGAACAGAGCCGACAGGTACAACTGGTTGCTAACGCGTTTGTTCTTTTGCCAGTTGCTGCCCGCCCATATGAGCACGCCCCCCAGCACCACGCCAATAACTAGCGCTGCCAAGCCCTTGCGCCACTGGGGCGCAATCACCATCAGCTGCAAAAAGATGCCCGCGCCCAACACCGGCGCGCTCAGCAAGCCGTTGTAGCGCGCCAAGCTTTCCCAAGAAAACATAAAGGCCAGCAAGTAGGCCAGGCCCGACACCAGCACGTCTGCCAACAGCACCGCGCACACAATGCGCACGTGCCGCACAAACTGCAATTGCCCGGTAAACAGTTTGGTGGCCAAGGCCCACACGCCCGCCCACAGCCCGACGCTGGCTAGCAACAGGGTCATGGCAGGAATAGCGGCCTGAATAAACTTGGCAGAGCTGGTAGCTTCAAACCACGCATCCAGCAGCGTCGTTACCGCCAAGGCCACAACCAAAGCCAGCGTAATGCCAACGGGCTTCCAAGCAAAAGTGGGCAACACCTGCTCGGGCGCCACAGGCGCAGCGGCCAAGCGCAGGCGCAGCCGCAAGCGGCCCAAGCCTAGGTCATCACTTCCCGTCCAGTCAAAGCGCATGCCGCGCTGCATCAAGGTGCCGTAGCCTCGGCGCACGCCGTTCACGGTATTGAGCACCTGCACCTGTACAAAACCGGTGTCGAGTTCGCTGATGCGCAGGTGCTCTGCGGCGATGTGGGGGTCGTCAATCACCAAGTCGGCAGACAAAGCGCGCCCTACCGTCACAGGCCACTGGGTCACCAGCAAGCGATTGACCACGACGCCATGCTTGTCTAACACTTCCAGCAAGCCCAGCCGCTGTGCGGGGGGCGTGGGGGTGGGCAGGCCCGGGTTGATCTCTATGGGGTGGGGCTCGCTGTAGCCATACTCCATCATCACGGTGTCTTCAGACTGCAAGGTGGACTGAGCGTCAGCTTCAGTATCGCGGGGGTAGTCGCTCATGGCTTGCCCTCCCACTTAAAGCCTTTGAGGTAATAGGCCACCAAGGCCATGCCGTTGTCAAAGCTCACGCCATAGGCATCCAAGCGGCCTTGCACGCCTTGGGTGGGGCGGTTGACCGACGCCACCAACACCGATACGTCGTACAAGCCGCGCGTCTTACGGTGTGCGCTCGCGCACACCACCGCGCGCATGGCCATACCGCCTTGGTCGATAAAGCGTTCCGAGCATTCGGCCGCAGTTCTGCGGGGGCTTGCGCTCAGTGCAAAGCCTTCGTTGGCCATGCTGTCAGAGTACATTTTTGCAAAGCGCAGGGCGCTGAA
>JBIIYT010000096.1:0-7909 GCA_044346675.1 Rhodoferax sp.
CACTCAGTTGGTGGCCATAGAGACGATCGATATCGCCAACTTGAAGACCTCGCAGATCGCATCGCTGACCACTGCCCAGATTGCCAAGCTCACTACTGACCAAGTGGCGGCATTGACAACGGGGCAAGTAGAGGCCTTGACCACTGCACAGGTGGCTGCGATCACCACTGACCAAGTGCCTCATCTGGCTATGGGTTCACCGATCATCCTAGACATGAACGGCGACGGTGTGAAAACACTGAACATCTCTTCTGGCGTGAAGTTTGACTTGTATGCCGACGGTGAGGCCATCAACACCGGCTGGGTCAGCAGCGGCGACGGCCTGCTGGTGCTGGACCGCAACCACGATGGCCAGATCAAAGACGGCTCCGAGTTGTTTGGCTCTGCCACCCAGCTTGCCAATGGCCAGCGTGCGGTAGACGGCTACCAAGCACTGCGTGAGCTCGATAGCAACAGCGACGGCGTGATTGATAGCCAAGATGCCGCCTTTGCGGATCTGAAGGTGTGGGTGGATGGCAACTCCGACGGGGTGAATGGAGAGGGCGAGCTGCACTCCTTAAGCTCCTTGGGCATTGCCAGCATCAACGCCCAGGCCCAGGTGGACTTGAGCAAAGACAACGGCAACCTGGTGGGCTTGACCTCTACTTACCAGACCACGGATGGCACCACCCACGCAGCGGCTGACGTTTGGTTTACGGCCAAGCGCACGCAGAGTGTCGCCGGCACTGAAGCGGTGGACAAGGCTATTGCGGCGTTGAAGGATGCTCCACCAGTGGCTGTAGAACCTGAGCTGGGGCCACCGCAAGCCTGGGGTGCGGATGCTCCCACGGCACTGGAAGTTGCGACAGCGGCGCCGACAGAAGACAAGCCTGTAGGTGCACCAGCGCCAGACAATCTGCGCACAAGGGTGAGCGGTTTGGCACAGGCCATAGGTTCGTTCGGCGAGATGGACGCATCGCAGAAGGCGAGCTCTGGTCTGGGTGTTGCAGCACCAGGCAGCTTGGGGTCTACGCCCTCTGCAGCAGCCTTGGCGGTGGTAAGCATGGCCGATGTGATGAAGCAGTTTGATGCCAATGGCAACCTGATTGCGGTGCCTGGAACGACAGTGGCGGCTACCAATACCAAGTCGCTGACGGTGCCGAGTATCCAGGATCCAACCAGTACGGGTTTCCTGACTTCCGGAAACAAGTAGAGTTAAGCCATTCGGGCGGGCTTCGAGAAAAGGGGCCCGTTAGAGGGTGACAAGAGGGACGTCCTCTTGTCACCCTTTTTGGGTTGTAAAAGGGTGCAAGGATTCCTACACCATGTGGTTTCTGAGTAATTTATTTACTGGGCTGGTTAATCAGATATTTAGCGCAAGCCCCAGCTCTGCCGCGCCCTCTGGTTCGTTGGACATCTCTTCCATGACGTCGGACTAGATTGCGGCCTTGCCTACTTTAGACATCGCGTCGCTCACCACGGCGCAGATAGCGTCGCTCACCACCGCGCAAATCGTGGGCTTGACCACCACGCAAATACCCGTGCTCAGTATGGCCCAGGTACAGGCCATATCTACGGAGGATTTGGCCACCCTGAGTACCCAGCAGGTGGGGGCCTTGACCACCGACCAGATCGTTGCGCTGAGCACAGAGCAGTTTAGGAGCTTGACCACCACTGCTTTTGCTGCCCTCACGACCGACCAAGTGGTGGCCATAGAAACACGCGACATTGCCGCTTTGAGCACCACACAAACCAAGGCGCTCTCTACCGACAACATTCAGTCCCTGACAACCACCCAAGTGGCGGCGTTGACCACGGGCCAAATAGCAGCGTTGGTCTCAAGCCAAGCCCGTGTTTTGACCACGGATCACATCGTGGCGCTGAGCACGGCACAGGTCAAAGGTCTCAATACCGCTTCGGTGGCGGCGCTCACCTCAGACCAAGCGCTAGCGCTAGAGACCCGCGATGTAGCGGCTTTGCTCACCTCGCAGGTGAGGGCCTTGTCCACTGCCAGCGTGCAAGCGCTGAGCACAGATCAAGTGCATGCGCTCACGACGGGGCAAGTCGCAGCGCTCAGCACGGGCCAAGCATCTAAGCTCAATACCGACCAAATTGTGGCCTTGAGCACATCCCAGGTGAGGGCCTTGACTACCGCCGCAGTGGCCGCGCTCACCACCGATCAGGTCGTGGCACTTGAAACGCGCGACTTTGCAGCCCTGACCACAGGCCAAATTCAGGCGCTCAGCACCGCCAGCGTGCGTGCGCTCACCACCGACCAAGTGGTGGCCTTCACGACCGAGCAAGTGAAGGCGGTTTCCACCGCCGGTGTGGCCGCACTCACGACCGACCAAGTGGTGGCCATTGAGACCCGTGATCTGGCGGCTGTCTTGACGCGACAGATCAGAGCACTCACTACCGATAGCGTGCAAGCCTTGACCACCGACCAGGTGCTGGCACTGACCTCGGCCCAGACGGCGGCGCTGAGCACCACCCAAACCGCAGCGCTCAGTACCGCACAGTTGTCCGTACTGGTGCCCACCATGTCGACAGCGCAAATAGCCGCGTTGCCCACAGCGCAAGTGGCCGCTTTGTCCACCGACCAAATTGTGGCGCTCACCACCGCCCAATTCAAAGCCTTGTCTACGGCAGCCATTGCGGCATTGACTACTGACCAGGCGATGGCTATTGAAACCCGCGATTTGGCGGCCCTGAGCAGTACACAAGTTCGGGCCCTCAGCACCGATGCGCTCATGGCCCTCACCACGGCGCAAGTGGCGTCGTTGCCAACGGCCCAGCTGGCCGCCTTAACGAGCGTGCAGTTATCCGCGCTCAGCACCGACAGTATCGTCGGCTTGAGCACCGCCCAGGTGAGGGCTTTGTCCACAGCGGCCATTGCGGGCTTGACCACGGATCAGATCGTGGCGATGGAGACGCGTGACTTGGTAGCGCTGAACACAGGGCAGATCAAGGCGCTGGAAACCGAGGATGTGCAAGCCTTGTCCACCAACCAAGTGCTGTCGATGACGACGGCGCAGGTGGCGGCTTTAAGCACCGCCCAGCTTGCAGCGCTGGGCACCGCCCAGTTTGCGGTGTTGATTCCTTCCATGTCCACTGCGCAGATTTTTGCGCTGCCCACCTCGCAGGTGGCGGCCTTGTCTACCAATCAAATTGGCTTACTCACCACCGCACAGGTCAGAGCGCTCTCCACCGCCGGTACCCAGGCGTTGACCACGGATCAAATGGTGGCGCTTAGAACTGACCAGGTCAGAGCGCTTTCCACCACGGCCGTGGCGGTCTTGACGACCGATCAGGTTGCGGCCATGGAGACCCGCGACCTGGTGGCTTTGACCACCGCACAAGTCAAAGCCATGGGCACGCAGCAGTTGCAATCGCTCACAACCCAGCAGCTGGAATCCTTGATCACCAGCCAAGTAGCCGCCTTGACAGGGCCTCAAACCACGGGCTTGACTACCGATCAAATCGTGGCCCTGAGCACGGCCCAGGTCAGAACGCTCTCGCTGGCCGCGGTGGCAGCACTCACGACAGACCAAATCGTGGCCCTGGAGACGCGCGACCTCGCTGCTATGACCACCGGGCAAATCAAAGCGCTCAGCACCGATGATGTGCAAGCGCTGTCGATCAATCAGATGCTTGCGCTCACCATGACCCAAGTATCAGCCCTGACCAATAATCAGGTGGCGGCACTGAGTCAGCCACAGCTGCTGGCATTGGTGCCGAACATGTCTACCAGCCAAATTGCGGCCTTGTCGGGTACGCAGATTGTGGCTTTGTCTACGGATCAAATCGTGGCCTTGAGCACAGCGCAGTTCAAGGCCATGTCTACCGCGGCCGTTGCGTCACTGACCACAGACCAAGTGGCAGCGCTCGAGACGCGCGACTTGGCGGTGCTCTCGGCTGCCCAGCTTAGCGCCATGACGACGGATGGCCTGCTGGCCCTGTCCACCAACCAGATATCCTCGCTGACCTCGACCCAAGTGGGCACATTGACCACGGTGCAGGCGTCTGCCCTAAGCACCGATCAGATTGTGGCCCTGACCACCGGGCAGATAAAGTCACTGTCCACGGCTGCCGTGGCCGCGTTGACAACCGATCAGATTGTGGCGCTGGAAACGCGTGATTTGGCGGCACTGACGACCAAGCAAATCAAGGCCTTAACCACCAATGGGCTCTTGGCGCTGAGCACCGATCAAGTGCCTGTCATGGGCACTGCACAGATAGCCGCCTTAACCACCGGACAAGCCAGCTCGCTGAACACCGACCAGATCGCGGCGCTTACCACTGCGCAAATCAAGTCCCTGACTACCTCGGCCTTGGCTGCGCTCACAACCGACCAGTTGGTGGCTATTGAAACCAGAGACATCAGTCAACTCACGCCGGTTCAAATTGGGGCATTGACGACCGCCCAAGTCGCTTCGTTGACTACGGACCAAATGGAGGCGATGACCTGCGAGCAGTTTGTGTTTTTCAAGGCAAGTCAGCAGGCCGCGTTTACCACCGACCAGCAACCGCATATCAAGTTTGGTACCCCCATCGTGCTGGATTTGAATGGTGACGGGGTGAAAACCCTCAACATTTCTTCCGGAGTGCAGTTTGACCTGTTTGCCGACGGCCAAGCCATCAACACCGGTTGGGTGAGCAGTGGCGACGGCCTGCTGGTGCTGGACCGCAACCATGATGGCCAGATCAAAGACGGCTCTGAGTTGTTTGGTTCCGCCACGCAACTTGCCAACGGCCAGCGTGCGGTAGACGGCTACCAAGCGTTGCAGGAGCTCGATAGCAACAAAGACGGCGTAATTGACCGCCAAGACGCGGCGTTTGCTGATCTGAAGGTGTGGGTGGATGGCAACTCAGACGGTGTCAGTGGGGGAGGTGAGCTGCGCAACTTGGAGTCGTTAGGCATTACCAGCATCAACGCCCAAGCCAAGGTAGAGCTGAGCAAAGACAATGGCAACCTGGTGGGCTTGACCTCTAGCTACGAGACTACGGATGGCGTGACGCATGCCGCCGCTGACGTTTGGTTTGTCGCCGATAGGCGTCAACACACGAGACCCACCGCGCCGGCCCAAGACGATTTGCACTCGCGCGTGAGCTGCATGGCGCAGGCGATTACTGCATTTGATGAAGTGCGCGAGCCAGAGCTCCCCTCTGGCGGGGCAAGCTTGTTCGCAGGACCATCTGCCGCTCCTGGGCGCTCTGCCAGCGAGAGCGCCGTGTGCGCCATGGCCGATGTGATGAAGCAGTATGACGCCCATGGCAACCCACTTGCGGTGCCGGGCACCGTAGCAGCCTCGACCAGCCTCGCGCTCAAGTCTGATTGCACACTCGACCCCAAGGCGGCGGGGCTCTTGGCAGCGCCGGGCTCCTAGTGGCTCGCTGACAAGCGCGTGGTCATGGAGTCTAGGGTCTGAACCAATGTGCCGATATCGACCAAAAAGTTTTCATTGATGGTGCCCGCGCTTTCTGAAGGATAAAAGCGCTGGGAGGGCTCGCACACCAAGTGGTGGTGGGTGAGCTGGTTGTTGTTGCACAAAGACCAAAAGGAATCGGTCTCAAAGCCCTGCTGGTAAAAAATCAACACAGCGCAGCCCGGGTTGCACAAGACCAGGTTGGAAAATCCTGCACCCGCCGGGCCCACCACCATTTCCGCATTGGCGAACAACTCTTGTTTCTGGGCCAAGCCCAAGGTTTCTAGCGCCACACATTCAAAGCCATAGGATGCTAGCGCCGCTTTCACCTCGGCGTTGTTAATGACCTTGCGCAGCGTGGCTTGCTCGCGGTCTATGTAAATGCGGCGTCCCTTGGCTGCACTTGGGCGCGGGAGCGCAAAACGCTGGTGCATGGCCCGACTGGCCCAGGGCTCAATCACAATGCTCGGTGGCTTTGCGGTGTAGTCGTAGTTTTCCAGGCTAGAGGCCACGATCAGCCGTTTGGCGCGCAAGTGCGGCAGCTGGTTCCACAGCAGCACCTTGCCGGGGGTAATACCCAAGTGCGACAAAAACTCCATCAGCGCGGGAGACTGCTGGCGCACCAAGAAAATATCGACATCTGCCAGCCGGTACCCGGCCTGTACTATGAGCAGCAACTTGGGCAGAACTTCCAGCACCCAATGAAAGTAGCCATTGCCCCACAGGCTGCACAGCGACACCACCGTGGCGTCCACGTACTGGGGCGGCGGCAGCGCTTGCGCTGGGCACAGGGCAAACAACACACCGTCGCCACGGCACACGCCATCCACATAGCGATCTTCACTGTCAAACACGGCTTGCCCAAAGGGGCCTACACACAGCCGCCCGCCTTGCAGTGCAGCCACATGGTGGGTGCGCTGTGGCGCGTTGCGTGCTTGCATAGACGCAATCGGCGTGTTGTCGGGCGATAGCGACGCTTGGTATTGAAACGCCTCGTTCAATTGGTCCAAGGTATGTAGCTGCGCCGTTTCCGTATTGGCGATGCTGCCAATGTCGACGCTGTGGGTCAGGCGCGCGCTAAAACGTGCGCGGCCCAGGGGGTCTACCTTTTGACCTGCTCTGGCCATGTCTGCGCGGGTGGGGTCTACAAACGCAAGCACTTGACCCAGCAAATGGCTGGTGCTGTGGTTTAGCGGGTGGGCAATGGCATCGTCTGCCAAGTAGGCAAGCGTGCCCTCCAGATCCAAGCTGTGGGCTTGGGCGCGGTGCTCAAACTGGAAAAGTCGCTCATCCGTCATGGCTAGTGCATTACCCAAGCTTCAAACACGGTCAAAAATACAGTTGTACAGATCGTTGTAGTTCTGCACCTGGTGTTTGCCCGTCAGTGTCAATCCGCTTGCTTCAAACACGGCATAGTGAGGCGACTGGATAAAGTCGGTGGTCAACTCGATAAACACCGATTGCGCTTGTAAAAGACTGTTGCGGCAACCCGCCAGCACCTCTACTTCTGATCCATCCACATCGATCTTGAGATACTTAGGCGCCGGCAAATGCAGCAACTTTGGCAGCGCATCCATGCCGAACTTCAAAACGGCATGCGAATAGGCAGGCTCAAAGTCTGCGCCATAAACGTCTTGGCGCTTGTCGAGTATCTTTTCATGGCTGCCAAGTTCCATGTTTTTAATGTGCATGGTTCCTGTGGACAGCTGGTCTGAAAGTGCCATGTTGAAGCACCCTTTGAGCGGGCAGCCCGAGGAAGAGGCGTTGAGGTAATTGTTGTACGACAACAAAAAATAATTGGACGGATCGGGCTCAAACGCATAGACCGATGCGCCTACTGCTGCCGCATACAGAGCAAAAATCCCGTTGCTCGCTCCCACGTCATACAAAACTTCCCCCTTGGGAATAGTGTCGATCCAATCCAGCAGTTCTGGTTCGATGAGCTCATGGCCTGCCGCCATCCACAGCAGTCTGCGCGACAGAGCCAACCAACGCAGTGCTTTGCCGCGCACGGTCGATTCGTAGACGAAATCATCCATGGCAAAGGCGTCTGCACGCTTCAAATGGTTTGCGTCAACCAGACTCTCCAGAGGGACGTAGGCACGATTTTGTTTCATATAGCCCTAGCTCGGTATGCAGTTCATTCGGGAAAAGGCGCTCGCGGAGCTGTTTACCCCGAAATCGCCGCGATGAGGCCTCGCTTCACCATAGTCTGCAACGGCAGGCCCGGCCTGTGGTTGCAGAAAAGAAACAAGATACCATGCTTATTCGGCAGTTGTAGGGCCGCCAATGACGGCGATACTGGCCTAGCGCTAGATCCGTGAATGAACATAGAAGGGCAGTAATGACCAAGAGCCTCGACCTGGGTTGTGGACGGGTACCGAAAAACACCTTTGGTGCCGACCAGGTGTATGGCATTGACGTGCGCGACGACTTGGAAGCCAATATTCGCAAGGCCGATTTGGTGGTCGAGCCCATACCGTTTGAGTCTGACACCTTCGACT
>JBIIYT010000098.1:0-7907 GCA_044346675.1 Rhodoferax sp.
GCTTGCAGCGAGTCAAAAAACGATCTCACCTTGTCCAAGGGCATCAACATCAAGTCATGCACACACAGGCCCGGCAAGGCCTCCAGCTGCGCACGTGTCCACTTCACGCCCTGCGGCATAAAACGCTTGGCAGGCGGCAACACGGCGTCGGCCTGCGCTTTGGTGCCTATGCGCCACAACAGGCTCTCGGTCTTGAGGCGAGCACCTTTGCAGCTAGGGCATTCGGTATAGCTGCGGTACTTGGACAGCAGCACCCGGATGTGCATTTTGTAGGCCTTGGTTTCTAGGTATTCAAAGAACCGCTTCACGCCAAACCAGTGCTCGTTCCACTTGCCGTTCCAGTTGGGTGAGCCGTTGATGACCCAATCTTTGTGCTCGGGGCTGAGCTTGTACCAGGGCGTATCGCGCGGAATACCCGCAGCCTCGGTGTGGCGCATCAGGTCGTCTTGGCACTCTTGCCAGGCAGGGGTTTGCATGGGCTTGATGGCACCGGCGCGCAGGGTGAGCTTGTCGTTGGGAATCACCAGCCCATAGTCCACCCCTACCACCCGGCCAAAACCGCGGCACGCCTCGCACGCGCCCACGGCCGAGTTAAAGGAAAACATGGAGGCAATGGGGTCGGTGTAGCGCAAGTCGCTTTGCGGGCAGTGCAGCCCACTGGAGAAGCTCCACAGCACCGGAGCCGCTGGGTCAGCGGCAGCATCCTCTTCCACCACATACACGTTCAAGCGGCCACTGCCACGTTTGAGCGCCACTTCAATGGCTTCGAGCGCCCTAGACTTTTCTACACCGTCGATGCGGAAGCGATCAGCCACTACGTCCAGAACCTTGCGCTGCGAGGCTTTGGCGGTTGACTTTGCACCGGCCTTCTTGGTGGTCTTTGCGGCAGCCTTGGCTGCCGCTTTTTTTGCAGCGGCTTTGCCGCTTGCGGCATCGGGTGCTACGTCCACCTCCCGCTCGGCATGCACCCGGGTAAAGCCGCTGGCGCTGAGCCACTGGGCCACTTCTTCGGCAGTGGTATCGGCTGGCAACTCCACGGGAAAGGTCAGCACCAAGCGCGGGTTGCGGTTGGCCGCCGCACGGCGCAGCAGCTCGGCGTAAATGGTCTCAGGCGTGTCGTGCTGCACGGGCAGCGCCGTCTCTTTGTCGAACAGATGGGCCGCACGGGAGAAGAGCAGCTTGAGGTGGTCGTTGAGCTCCGTCATGGTGCCCACGGTGGAGCGGCTAGAGCGCACGGGGTTGGTCTGGTCAATGGCAATGGCGGGGGGCACGCCCTCTACCTTGTCGACCGCAGGCTTGTCCATACGGTCCAAGAACTGGCGGGCGTAGGCCGAGAAGGTTTCTACATAACGGCGCTGGCCTTCGGCGTACAAAGTGTCAAACACCAGGCTGGACTTGCCCGAGCCGCTGGGGCCGGTGACCACGGTCAATTCGCCGGTGCGAATGTCCAGATCGATGTTTTTAAGGTTGTGTTGTCGCGCCCCGCGAATGCGGATGGTGCCCTGGGACATAGTGCGTGCTAATTGAGTGTGAGGACTGTCATTCTATGCAGTTCACACAGGTCTGCGTGCGACGGCAAGCATCCCCACAACGCCGTCGTGTAGCTAGCCCACAACAAGGGGCCAAGTGCCCGACTATTTGGCTGGACTGGGCGCGGCGGGCACAGCGGGGGTATCGGTGGCTGGGGCAGCCGCAGGTTTCTCCGTGTGACTCATATCACCATGCTTTTCACCACCCAAATCAATATCGCCGCCACGGCTCAAAACATACAACGCCAAGGCCGCAAAGACCACAAATCCAAGTACCAATTTCCACATACGATTTCCTTAAAAAAAAGGCCCCGATCCTTGAGCGACCGAGGCCAACTGTGCCATCAACGCTTAGTCGTTGGCGTAAATGTCCACATCTTTGGTCTCTTTAATGAAGAGCATACCGATGACGCAAGTGCCCGCCGCCACAATAACGGGGTACCACAAGCCATAGAAGATGTCTCCGGTGGCCGCCACCATGGCAAACGCGGTTGTGGGCAACAAGCCGCCAAACCAGCCGTTGCCAATGTGGTATGGCAAGCTCATGGAGGTGTAGCGAATGCGGGTGGGGAACATCTCCACCAACATGGCCGCAATGGGGCCGTACACCATGGTCACCAAAAGCACCAAGTACACCAGCACCACCAGCATCATGGGTTTGTTCATGGTCTTGTCGTCCGCCTTGGCGGTCAGGCCCGCTGCCTTGGCTGTGTCCACCACGGTCTTTTTGAACTCGTCAATGACTTTCTTGCTGTCAGGGGCAAACGCATCGCGCTTGTCGTTCAAGATGCCGGTGGGTGCGGCAATCTCTTTGTCGCCAATTTTGATGGTGGCCACCGTGCCCGCAGGGGCTGCCACGTTGGTGTAGGGCACGTAGTTCTCCGTGAGCGTGCGTTTGGCAATATCGCACGAGCTGGTGAAGTCGATCGGACGCGCAATGGGGCTGCCTTGGAAGGAGCACTGTGCGGGGTCGGCCGTGATCACCACGGTGGCGGCTTTTTGCGCTGCCACCAAGCCTGGATTGGCATAGTTCAGCAGCATGGGGAATGCAGTGAAATACGTTGCCGCCGCCAATGCACAGCCACCCAAGATGATGACTTTACGGCCAATGCGGTCTGACAAGGCACCAAACACAATGAAGAACGGAGTGCCAATAACCAAGGCCGCCGCGATCATCAAATTGGCAGTCTTGGCGTCTACCTTGGCAATGGATGTCAAGAAGAACAGGGCGTAAAACTGCCCCGTGTACCAGACCACAGCTTGGCCTGCGGTCAAGCCCACCAAAGCCAAAATCACAATCTTCAGGTTTTTCCACTGGCCAAAAGATTCGGACAAGGGCGCTTTGGAGGTCTTGCCCTCCGCCTTCATTTTGACGAAGGCTGGCGACTCATTCATGGTCAAACGGATGTACACCGAAATGCCTAGCAAAAAGATGGAGAGCAGGAAGGGAATACGCCAGCCCCAGACATCAAAGTCAGGCCCGGTGAGTTCACGGGTTACCAAAATCACGATGAGCGACAGGAACAAGCCCAGCGTAGCAGTGGTTTGAATCCAAGCGGTATAGGCCCCGCGTCTACCCTGCGGTGCGTGTTCGGCAACATACGTTGCAGCACCGCCATACTCACCGCCCAGTGCCAAACCTTGCAGCATGCGCAAGGCGACCAAGATGATGGGCGCCGCAATGCCAATGGACGCATAGCTAGGCAAGAGACCCACGATGAAGGTGGCCAAGCCCATGATCATGATCGTGACCAAAAAGGTGTATTTGCGACCGATCATGTCGCCCAAGCGCCCAAACACCAAGGCACCAAACGGACGCACCAAAAAACCCGCAGCAAAAGCCAACAGGGCAAAAATGTACGCCGACGTGGGGTCTAGCCCACCAAAGAACTGCTTGGCGATGACGGCGGCGAGTGAGCCGTAAAGGTAGAAGTCATACCACTCAAAAACGGTGCCAAGGGAAGAGGCGAAGATCACCTTCTTCTCTTCCGCTGACATGGGCCGTGGGACTGTTGTTGCCATTTTGTGTCTCCAAACTTTATTGCAGCCATCGACATGAAGGCTTGCGGTATTGTTGAAGCATGCACTGACCCTGCTCTGACGTGAAACCAACGCCAGCTTGCGGCTAACTGACCTTAGACTGACAAACCAAGGGCAAACCCTAGGCACAAGTTCCGCATGGCGACAAATTAGGGTTGGCGCAGTGCAACACCCGTTGGGGTGTCTTGCGCCGCATTCCATTGCGCCTCAGAAAACCAGTCGTCGCCTTGCAGATAACTGCGCAACATGGGCAACGCATCCAGCCCCCAAAACACTTTGCCATCCACTTCAAAGGATGGCACACCAAACACACCGTGCGCGATCGCCTGGTCCGCATGCGCTTTGAGCTGGGCTTTGACGGATTCATCCGACGGGTCACGCGCCGGCGCCAACTCTTGGGTGATGGCCTGCAGGCGCTGGGGGTCTGCCGCGTCTGCGCCACCGCGCCACACGTAGTGCATCAACGTTTCGCACACATAGCGGTTGGGCAGGCCCTGGGGGTGGCAAGCCACCGCCAAACGCAAGAGGGCAAGCGGGTTAAAGGGATGGGCGGCAGGCATGTCGAAGGGCACATTTTTGCTGTGCGCCAGCCACTGCACGTGGCGGTAAATCCAAGCGCGTTTAGATGGCACTTCGGCAGGACCCAGCACCGCGTTGTGCTTGAGCAGCGCGCCCAAAAATATCGGCTTGTAGGTTACCGAATAACTCAGGCCCATCAATGCAATAGGCAACTCTTCAAACGCCAGATATGCGTAGGGCGAGACAAAGTCTAGGTAGAAGGTGATGTGTTTCATGCCGGCACGCCCGAGGCGTGAATGTTTCACTGCTGATAGATAAGGTCTTGACGCAAATTTTTCAAAATGGCGCGCATGGCAGTTTTGATTTTCTCGTAACGAGCTGGGCTGCACACCATTGAATCACCCGCCACCACCAATTCACGCACACCCTGCAATGTGTTGTCGCTCATAGTGATGTTGGACTCAAACCGAATGCCGTCCTCGGTAATCTGCGCGGGTTTTGGCACGCGATCCAATTTAAAGTCGGGGTCAAAACGCAAAGTAAATGTCTCCCGAATTTGCATTGGCGTGCACGGCATGGCGAAGCGACGCTTTTCTTGAATGAAATTACCCAAGTAGCTGGCTATATTGACCGGCAATTCCGGCAAGATGGGGTTGGGGTTGATGCTGCCCGCATCGGGCGAGAGTAAAAAGTTTTTTATCTCCAAATCAACCTCATAGCTTTGCTCTGCTTTATCCCTTTGCAACGGTGCAAAACGAATGGTTCCCACACCCAACACGCCTGCCTTTTCCAACATTTGGCGCACTGCGCTGGCCTCTTTCCCCGGCACTATCTGCGCCAGGCGCTCTTGGGCGACCATCGCAGCATGCCCATAGGTGGATACACGCAATGTGCCTTTAAGTGTTCCTTCAACTCCTAGCCTGAAGTCTCTTTCGCTTTCAATGCGGTTGTTGGCCGCCAGCAGAACTGGTGTTTTGGCCATGGTGCTGCCATCCACCCGAGACAAAACGACTGGATGCCCCCGCACACCGAATGGCAACTGCCCATACGGCACTTCGGCACCCACCGGATCGAGGTACAGATCCAACGAAGGGATATACACGATGACATGATTAAAACCCAAGGCCACCTTTGAAATTTCATCATCGGCACCGTTGTTGACGAGGGCCGGTACCGCTTCTACACCCACCGCCTTCAACAAGGCCACCAGTAGCAGAACGTGGTCTTTGCAATCGCCGTAACGCTTATTCAAGATGAAATCTACGTCGTTCGGAACGTAGCCACCAGCCCCCAGGAACACGGCGTTGTAGCGAATGTTTTTCCGAACCCAGTCATACAGGGCTTGTGTCTTCTGCACTTCAGTGTTGCGGCCTTGCGTCTGCGCAGCTGCAATTTGCAAAACAGCCGGTGTTAAAAGCGTTTTTTCTTTAAAACCCTGTGCGACCAAATTTCCCCATTGCGCATTAGTTGGAATGGTAGAAATTGAAAAACGCGCCACCCTATACGAGGTGTTGACCGCGTTAGGGTCGTAGGTTTGTGGCTGTACGCTGGTGCGCAAGCGACGCACCACAAGGTCAGCCTCTTGCGTTGTCGTTACGTCGAGCCCGTTGGCATCAATGTAAAGTGGCATGTCCACAGGGCTTTGCACTTCTATATCCAGCCTGTTGATGGCGAAATTATGATTTGCAACCCAATTGAATGTTTGCCACCCAGGCAAAAATGGTTTCAGTTGATTGAGGCGGTAGTGAAGCACGGTTTTATCTCCCGCTTGCACATCAGAATATTTAAGCTGCCAGCCTCGGTATTCTGGCCAACTCAATCCTGTGCTTCCGCCAAAAGAACCTGATTGTTTTTGAATAGCATCTGGCAAGACATGCAGCTTACGGCCGTCGGGCTTCAGGGTGTACGCCTCCACAAGCTCAATGGACTGAAACCCTTCTTGATAGCTTAGCGGAATACTCGTCATGGCCTGCGCCCCAGCGGGCGTGATTGCTTTGAATGTAGACCGCACCTCTTCACTCATGGTTCCGTCCAGTATGAAACGTGCCGTTCGGCTTTGCTCCTCCACCGCCCAGGCCGCGCTAGGTGACCCTAAAGACTGAGCAAAAACGCCACTAAAAGCCAATGAAAAAAATGCACCTACAACAATAACCAGTCGATTCATCATCTAGTCCTCCCTATCAATATCTTCGCATTTTTATCAGGATTCTAGAGTTGCGCGGACAAGCGTTGCGCCAACCGCGCCCATATGGTTTTCTTGGCTGCATCGTCACTGCGGCTCCACACCTTTATCTCATCAATGGTGCGAAAGCAGCCCTCACACAAGCCGCTGCCGGTGTCCATGCGGCAAATTGACACGCAAGGTGATGGAATATTTTCAGACATAGCGCTTATAGAGTGGGCCCTAGCAGCTAGCGTTTTGATAGCAAACTGGCGTGCCACTTCATCTAGCGGGTTTTGATCCAGCGGTTCTTCCACCACCTTGGCCACCGGCGCTTGGGTGAGTGTCACCAAGTCTTGCGGTTGCAACTTAAACACGGCATGCGGGTGGCCTGCGGCAGCCCACACTTCGTCAAAGCGAAATAGCTCTTCGTCAATCAAAGTCACGCCGGGCATGGCGTGCGCTATGGGGCTCACGCCGCCAATGGAAAACCCGGTGCGCTCTTTTACAAACGCCGCATTGGCCCGCGCCAGCGGCCCCACCAACGCGGCCACCTTGGCCTCGTCCACACGCCGGTCGCCCGATGTCACCACCAGCACAGCTGCGTCGTCTTCCACGCGCTTAAAAATAATGCTCTTGGCAATTTGCCCCACCGCCACGCCAAGCGCATCGGCCGCTTGCTGCGCGGTGCGCGCAGCACCGTCCAGCATCACCGGGGCATGCGGATGGCCCTTCTCTAGCAGCGCGGCGGCTACGCGTTGCACGCCTTCGGGCAATGCGGTTAATTCAGCTCCACACATAGGTGTCATCTTTCATTTTTTCAAAAGCGCATTGGCCACACGCGACTGCGGTTTGCGGCCCAAGTACTCGCTGATGAATTGGCCTGCCTCGATGAGCAAGTCCAAGTCAATGCCCGTGGCGATACCCATGCCGTGCAATAGGTACACCACATCTTCCGTTGCCACATTGCCCGTGGCGCCCTTGGCATAAGGGCAGCCGCCTAAGCCCGCTACCGAAGTATCAAACTGCCATACCCCCATTTGCAAACTCGCCAGCGTGTTGGCCAGTGCCATGCCGTAGGTGTCGTGGAAGTGGCCAGATACTTGATCCACCGTGTAGTGCTTGAGCGCAGCCTCCAGCGCACGCTGCACCTTGAGCGGTGTACCCACGCCTATGGTGTCTGCAACGCCCACATGCTGTACGCCGATACCATGCATGAGCCGCGCCACCAGCTCTACCCGCTCGGGAGCTATGTCACCCTCATAAGGGCAACCCACCGCGCAGGAGATGGCGCCGCGCACCGCAATGCCCGCGTCGCGCGCGGCCTGGGTGACGGGGCGAAAGCGCTCTATGGAATCGGAAATCGAGCAGTTGATGTTCTTCTGGCTAAACGCCTCACTGGCAGCGCCAAATACCACAATTTCGTCTGGCCGTGTTGTGAGGGCTGCTTCAAAGCCCTGCATATTGGGCGTGAGCACCGAGTAGCGCACGCCGGGCTTGCGCGCTATGCCTGCCATCACCTCGGCGTTATCAGCCATTTGCGGCACCCACTTAGGCGACACGAAACTGGTGACCTCTATCTCTGTCAGGCCTGCGGCCTGCAGGCGGTGCACCAACTCTACTTTGATGGCAGCGGGCACGGCTTGTTTTTCGTTTTG
>JBIIYT010000099.1:0-7903 GCA_044346675.1 Rhodoferax sp.
GGCGCCGATAAGACAATCCGCAAAATCGGCAGTCGACTCTTTCCAGACAAACAGCGCCTCTTCAACGGCCGCCTCATCTTCGAATTGAACGTCGCTCGCATCCAGTAGGCCTGAGATGGCTTGAATGATCAGTTGCTTGGGCAGGCTGTAGCGGCTGCGCAAAACCCATTCGGTTTCCAAGAGCACCAGTTGGTTAACCAGCACGCCGCGCCCTGCGGCAACTTCACGCTTAATCAGCTTGCGCGCTTTTTCAAACTGCGCTTCGTCGTCTCGCACCAAAAAGCGGACGAGCACATTGGTATCAACCCCTAGCATGAGCGTCACAACTATTAGCGCAACTGTTAACGCGATAGCTGCTCAATGGGCACGCGCTTGCGCCCCTTCTGGTGCAATACGCCCGCCAATTCGCTAACGCTCTTGGACTTCACCCGCATGACCACAGTGGAGTCGGGCATCAAGGTGAACGTCATCCGGTCTCCGGTCTTCATGGAAAGACTATCTCGAATATCTTTGGGGATGGTTGTCTGCCCCTTGCTGGTGAGTGTTGCATCGTTTGACATTTCAAGCTCCTTGTTTCCTTACGAAATTAATTATAGTAAGGATTCTGTGCATTGCAATAGGGATCTGCTATTTGCTGACGTTCAGTTAAAGTCCTTGCACCTCAAGGATGCATTGGTGCTAAAAACAAGGAAAACAATATGCTGCTAACAGACATAGCCGTAGAGCACACGCTGGTGTCCAAAAAGAATGGGGTGCGCCAGAGCTTCTTGCTGCATCCGTTTACCAATACGCAGCGCGACACGCTGGGCAAATTCGAGATCGTGCGTGACATCCGCGAGCCAGGCCTCAAGCCAGTTAAACGCTCGGCCTTCGTCACCTTGCAACAGTTGGCGGAGCTGTATGCCAAAGGCGTGCTCGAAGAATACGGGTTTTCCGTTCGCATGTGTCCGGGGCAGGGCACGTACCCCACTGCCAACCCCTTGAAGAAGATATTGCCCACCAGCATCAGGCCAGGCTCACCGTTTGAGCAAGCTGTTAAGAAGGTGGATGTTTCAATACCCGCTACGCGCGAATTGAGAACCGCTTTGCTTCGCACCCATGTCAAACTGTAGTCAAGCCCATGCTGAGCTCATCGCCACTTTCAAGCGGGCGCAGGCAGATGCTGCGCACAAGTTCGGGTTGATCAAAGCGGCTGCGAACAAGGGGCCCAAGGCAATCCAAACAGCTACCGAAACAGCTGCAAAGGCAGCCAAGCGCAGGGACTCGTATGCAAAGAAGCTGGATGCGCTGGGGGTGCGCCTTAAGGATTGAGTGTGGCCTAAGCTACTGCCCAACACCGGTCATTGGCGACTAGCCCCAACTGGCTATAGGGGATGGTAGCAACCGACCCAAAGCGGCCATAGAGACCTTCCAAGTTTGCACCCGGTAGGTGTCATTTGCGAATTCCAGCAATCAATTCACAGACAACTTCTAACGCTTTTGTTTTGCCACCGAAGTATGTGAGGCCGCTTTACCGCCAGTTAGCTGACCTCGGATTAGCGTTTAATATAACTTTCAGCGCGAGGCTCGCCGGGTGACGTCGTCTCGATGGGAGGATTAGACGCCTTTCGAATTGTTCTAAGTTGAATCATTGCTTGCTCCCCGCGAGGTGTGAGAGACCAAAACAAAGCCATGCTGCCTTTGACGGTTTGCAGGTACTTGATATCGATTAAGCCAAGGGCTTTGAGTTGGATCTTTAGTGTCTGGTACTGCTGATCTTCAATAGTGGACTCGATGTGTTGCTTACCAAGGTAATCCAGGATTGCACGTCTGAGTTGGATTTGTACCATCCCATCGCTGGGATGCTCAATCAAATGAGGTGCAATAAGTGCAAACATTTGACCAAATGTAAGATTGGAACTCCACGAATGCGCATATCCCCGGTATTCTGATTTGTAGGTACCTCGCAAGCTGAAGCACTCATCCAGTCCCGCAAGGTCAAGTGCCGTTGTTAGCTCTGGCGGCGCTTGCGATGCAAGAAGAGTCTGCAATTCTTGGTTTCTTTTGTGAAGTACGTTGATCTCTTCGAGGATCTCAGCGGACGCCGATCCACCGCCTCGTACCCAACCAGTACCGGGATAGGTTTTTATGGTCTTTGAGAGGCTTAAGGAAACGATACCCGGAAGTTCTTCTGCAGTCTTCCAATATTTAACCAGACGATTGGTTTGTACTTTTTCCCTGAATAACGAAAGGCTCGCTGCAAGTGCTGCGTCTTTGTCAGTCTTTCCGGAAGGAATACTGTCCGGATCTTGGTGAAGCAGGGCTATGACTTTGAGCCCCTTCTCGATTGCGTAGTTGTATTCCTTCTCTGTATAGCTGACTCCTTCTTCGGTCGTTGATCCGTATCGCCCACCGATGATCAACAGATAGTAGTCGCAGTCATCAATGACTTTTTTAATGAACTCGAACTGTTCCTCGTCCGCTGCAGGAAAAAGCTCCATGCCAGAAGGAATGCAATCCATTTCCATAAGCGTCTGGAGCACTCGACTTCTCTCTTCCTTTAGGTCAGCGTAGGTGGAGCTGACGAATACTTGGTAGCGTTTGTTCATAAATGTTGTCTAAGAGATGATGCGGTCGATGTAATGTAGCCCAGCGGCCTTTCCTGGCGCTCCCATGCTAGAGGACGAGAGGGGCCAGAACTCCACCCGTTAATAGCGGCCGTTGGCGAAAGACCGCAACTGGCCCCAGCCGGTCTAAGCCACGGAGATATGGTGACACTAGAAAAATTTCAAAGCACCAGGGCTACTATTTCAAATCTGAAGCAATTCGCGCGAGACATTCCTCAGCCCAATTGCGAAAGTTGGTGTCGATTGCCAAAGAAGGATTGAAATACCACTTGTAGACTTCATCCGAAGATGCAGGGAACCGTTCATAGTCCCAAGCGGAGTCATCAGAAAATACGAAGCCATCTGTGAGTTCAGCTAGTACAGCGGCAAGTATTCCATATGCAAAGTTGACAATCGCTGGCTGCCCGGCAGATCGACGAAAGGACCAGTAACAATTGTTCGATAGGCATGCGTTTATCTTTTCCTTCAGTTCTTTGGCGCGTGCATTCTGGACTATCTCTGAAGACCAGTATTCCAGTTGAAAATCGTCGACAACATGGCATGTGACGTCGGTTCCGCCCATCGCGCCTGCGACGGATATCCAGAGATAGGCCTCTGCTCCCCAAAGGCAGGGTGCGGCCCTTTCCAATGGCAATTCCAAGTTTGACTTGTTTTCCAGTAGACGGAACGTAAGACGGAGATTCTGCGCATCAATACCGCGATTTCCAAGCTCCTGTTGAATTCGCTCTTCACCTCGCAGCCTAAAGGCTTCGAACGTTGGTGCATTCAGCGATCCGGGGTATACCTCAAATGATTTGGACATAAGTCTTTCAGGAGCCTCTACGCTCCGAACCACTTGGTATGGTCATTGATGCGCTCGGACCGTGTGCTTTGAATTCAGCGAGTCTACTTCCCAACAACAGAAATGTATGAGTGGCGAGAACTGGCCCAACCCAGTCTTTACACCCAATACACTCATTTTTACCTGCTACTTGGGGTGCACTGTCCATGCGATCTCTTCACGATTTTCAAAGAAACGCATATTTTTCATCGAATGGGCCGAGCCACAGGTTGGACAAGTGCGACTCTGGATTTCAGAAAATGTAGTCTCATCGCTCACTTCCCTGCATTCTTTGCACCACCATACCCAAGGGAACTTCAGAGGTAAATCTTTCGAACATAGGGCAACGAATTGCGATGCAGTCCTCCGGATGCACGCATCCTGATTTTCAAGGTCAAGAGAGCCGTTGAAGACGAAGTCTCCATCTTCAATGACGTGCTGACGCGAAAGATCACTGGCGAGATCTATCCATATCCACAATATGTATGGATCGTTGTTGTCTTCCGCTAACTCAAGCATTTCTGTCATGCAGCTCCACGAATCCAAAGTGCCCTGTACAAACTTCTGGCAAATGCTGCTTGTGTAGGCGAGCAATGCCTGATACCAGTCGGCAGGTACAGAGAGACCGAGTTCAACCAAGCAGGATTGAAATAGCTGCTCAACTTGATTCGGGTCGGGCTCGGCTTCCCAAGAGCAACTTGCTAGCTGCGCGACACTGGAAGATTCACTCCCTTCCTCTAGGAGTTGTTCCGCCCAATCAATATAAGCGCGGCATTTGAGCGGGCGATCGTCAAGGCGCCTAAAAGCGAGTTCCGTGAATTCCATAGCCATTTTTCATTGCTGCGTTTTAGAGATCAGCGCAGTCTACTTCCCAATTTCATTCAACCATTTAGGAGTGCACCTAGCCCTACCCGAGCCCGAGGCAGACATAAGTTGACTTTCGGCCCGCGGGTCTCACTGTGCGGCCACACCTAGACGATTGTGTGGCACCTTAAAGACCTCCAACGCTTTCGGTTCTAATCAACACCTGTCACTTTGGCATCCCCGTTTCCCATATCCCTAGGAGTTCCTATGTTCGGTCTTTCTTCCTCTCGCACCCTGCGCACCTTGTTGGCCAGCGTGCTCGTTCTGGCTGGCGCTGCCGCCCACGCCCAAGCGGTGTTCAAAGTCACCGCCATTCCCGATGAATCGCCCACCGAGCTGGCCCGCAAGGCCGCGCCGCTGGTGAAGTACCTGGAAAAGACTCTGGGTATGAAGGTGGAGTTCACCCCCGTAACCGACTACGCCGCTGCGGTAGAGGCCTTGGCCAACAAGCAGGTCGACCTGGCTTGGTACGGCGGCTTTACCTTTGTGCAGGCCAGCGTGCGCTCGGGTGGCAAGGCCATTCCGCTGGTGCAGCGTGAAGAAGACGAGAAGTTTCGCTCGGTGTTCATCACCAGCGAGCCCGCCATCAAAACCCTGGCCGACCTGAAGGGCAAGACCGTGAGCTTTGGCTCGCAGTCCAGCACCTCGGGCCACCTGATGCCGCGCAGCTTTTTGCTCCAAGCCAATATTGACCCCGACAAAGACTTCAAGCGCGTGGCCTACTCTGGCGCGCACGACGCCACCATCGCCGCCGTGGCCGCAGGCAAGGTAGAGGCCGGTGCGCTCAACATGTCGGTGTGGGAAAAGTTTGTGGCCGAGGGCAAGGTAGACACCACCAAGGTAAAAGTGTTCTACACCACGCCCGGCTACTTTGACTACAACTGGACCGTGCACGCCGACATGCCCGTGGCCCTGCGCGAAAAGCTCACCAAGGCCTTTTTGGCGCTGGACAAAAACACTGCAGAGGGCAAAGAAATTTTGGACCTGCAGCGCGCTACCCGCTTCATTGCTACCCGCGCTGACAACTACAAAGGCATTGAAGCTGCGGCGCGCAGTGCGGGCTTGTTGAAGTGAATTTCTAACTAGACTCGCCCGGCCAGTTGGAGCGAAGCACGAAGCGTGTCATTGATGCGCGTTTGCCAACCATCTCCGGTGGCGCGCAAGGCGGCTAGCACATCAGCATCGAGTCGAATTTTGACTGGCTCTTTGGTCACCGCTTGCACACTGCCCACGGGTCGGCCACGGCGACGCGAGAGAATTTCGGCTGGGGTATGCACTGCCGCGTATACCCCAGCTTTGGCTTCTTTGAGGCTTTGCTCAAGGTCTGCCATGAACTGCAATGTTTCTGCATCTGGCTGCACTTTGCGTCGACTAGTGGTGGGTAATTTAGACATCGTAGGTCTCCTTTAAACGGTTCAAAAAATCAATGGGCAAGGTGTCAAACTTGGCTTTGACGTACCCTATCAGCAGCACTACCTCGCCACTCTTTAAACGCTGAAAGTAAATCACTCGAACACCGCCACGTTTACCCATACCAGAGCGGCTCCAGCGCACCTTTCGCAGGCTTTGCGTGCCGGGTATCACGTCACCGGCGCTGGGGTTCGCAGAAACGAAGTCAATAAACTCAACCATTTCACCTTCGCTCCAAACACTAGCCATGCTGCGCAAGAAGGATGGCGTTTGAATGACGGTAAACATGAATTAAATGTACACCCTAATAAATACAAAAGCAAGCCCCTTTGAGGGCGCAACTTGCATGGGGAATAGGCGGGCTGTCAGTCGATTGTCCAGTGGAGCAAGTGCTCGCGGACAATAGCCACCTCTATCTATGAAATTAAGTTTACAAACCCTAAGCGGCTGCCACCCCGCAGCCAAGCCCGGCGCAGCGCCTGCGCTGCGGGAGTTGGGCCTGCGCGTGGAGGCGGGCGAGCAGCTGGCCGTCATCGGCCCATCCGGCGCGGGCAAGACCACGCTGCTGCATTTGTTGGCCTGCGCGCTCAAGCCCTCGGCAGGTAGCTTGCAGCTGGGCGGGCAAGACCCGTGGCAGTTGCCACGCAGCAGCTTGCAAACCCTGCGTGGCAATTTGTTCTTGGCCCCGCAGGTGCCGCCGCTGCCCCCCCGCCAGCGGGTGGTAACCGCCGTGCTGGCCGGGCGGCTGCCGCATGAGGGGCTGTGGGCCAGCGTGCGCAGCCTGTTTTACCCCACCGACATTGCGCGGGCTGACCGTGCTTTGGCCGCGTTTGACCTGAGCGACAAGTTGTTTGACCGCGTAGATCGCCTCTCTGGCGGCGAGCGCCAGCGCGTGGGCTTGGCGCGTGCGTTGGTGTCGCAAGCCAGCCTGCTGTTGGTGGACGAGCCCTTGTCTGCGCTAGACCCCACGCGTTCGCGCCAAGCGGTTGAAACCTTGACCCACGCCGCCCGCGAGCACGGTGCCACACTGGTGGCCACCTTGCACCATGTGGAGATGGCGCTGGCGCACTTCCCGCGCATTGTGGGTTTGCGCGATGGGGCGCTGGCGTTTGACCTGCCTGCCGCGCAGGTAACGCCTGCACACTTGCAAGCGCTGTACGCGCAGCACTTGCATGAGCTTGCAGCTACCACCCCGCCGGTGGGCGACGATTTTCCAGAGCCACCCGCCCCGGTGGCCATGCATTGCCGATGAGCGCGGCGGCCTCCGGTTCCGCAGGCTCTGGCAACTTAGCCCCGCACCCCGCCCTGCGCGACCCCGCGTGGGCCGGCCGTGTGTTTTGGGTGCTGGCTGCTCTTGCACTGCTCTGGCCTGCCTTGGTGCTGACCGAATTCAAACCTTGGCTGCTGACGGAGCCGGGCGCTTTAAAACCCGCGATGAATTTTGTGGGCGCCTTCTTTCCCCCGCGCACCGATGCCGACTTTTTGCTGCTGCTGGCGCGCGAAACTTGGCGCACGGTGGCCATTGCCACAGCGGGGCTGACGCTGGCGCTCTTTCTTGCCATACCGCTGTCGCTGTTGTCGGTGCGGGTGCTGTCGCTCTCAGCGCTCACCGGGCGCATGGCCTTGGGGCCTGCGGTGCTGCGCCAACTGGTGCGCTGGGTGCTGATGGTGCTGCGCAGCGTGCCCGAGCTGGTGTGGGCGCTGGTGTTTGTGCGCGTGGTGGGGCTGGGGCCTACTTCGGGCGTGCTGGCCATTGCGCTCACCTATGGCGGCATGCTGGGCAAGGTGTATGCCGATATTGTGGAAAGTGGCGAAGCCCACGCCACGCAGAGTTTGATGCGCAATGGCGCGGGCCGCATGCAGGCATTTTTGTACGGGCTGCTGCCGCAAAACGCGGGCGAGCTCACCAGCTACACCGTGTACCGCTGGGAGTGCGCCATACGCTCTAGCGCGGTGCTGGGTTTTGTGGGGGCGGGGGGCTTGGGGCAGCTGATGGACTCGTCCATGAAGATGTTTAACGGCTCTGAAGTGGCCAGCATTTTGCTGGTCTTTATGGTGCTGGTGTGGCTGGCCGATAGCATGAGTGCAGCGCTACGCCGGGCCTTGGCCTAAAGGTATGGCTATGAAACCCGCCGCTGCTAACGACATCTACAAACTGCCGCCCCAGCTCTTCCATGCGCGTAGCAAGGCGCTGTGGTTGTTG
>JBIIYT010000100.1:0-7899 GCA_044346675.1 Rhodoferax sp.
ACTTGAAGTTCCGCTACACCGCGCGCAATTTCAACCCCGCAGCTGCTATGGCGGGCAAGATTACGGTGGTGGAGGTGGAAGAGATTGTGGAAACGGGCGACATGCCACCCGACGCGGTGCACCTGCCCGGCATCTATGTGCACCGCATTGTGCTCAACGCTGCGCCCGAGAAGCGTATCGAAAAGCGCACCATTACCGAAAAAGTAGGAGTCTGAACATGAGCTGGAATCAAGACCAAATGGCCGCGCGTGCCGCCCAAGAGCTGGAAGACGGTTTTTATGTGAACTTAGGCATTGGCATTCCCACCTTGGTGGCCAATTTTGTGCCTGCCGACAAAGAGGTGTGGCTGCAAAGCGAAAACGGCATGCTGGGCATTGGCCCCTTTCCCACCGACGACAAGGTGGATGCCGACCTGATTAACGCAGGCAAGCAAACCGTGACCACCATCAAAGGCAGCAGCATTTTTGGTAGCCACGAAAGCTTTGCCATGATTCGCGGCGGCAAGATCAATTTAAGCATTTTGGGTGCCATGCAGGTGAGCGAGAAGGGCGACCTGGCCAACTGGATGATTCCGGGCAAGATGGTCAAAGGCATGGGCGGGGCCATGGACTTGGTAGCCGGGGTGAAGCGCGTGATTGTGCTCATGGAGCACGTGGCCAAAAAGAAAGATGGCACCCAGGATATGAAAATCTTGCCCCAATGCACACTGCCCCTCACCGGTGTCGGCGTGGTGGACCGCATCATTACCGATTTGGCGGTGATGGACGTCACGCCACAAGGTTTGAAGGTGGTGGAGCTGGCCCCCGGCGTGACCCGCGAAGCACTTCAAGCCAAGACCGGGGTAACCCTCGTATAAAGAGGGCGCTGCGCCGGGTAAGATAGCGCCCATCATTTCAAGGGGAAATATGTCCAAAGCGCTCAAGTTCCTAATGTTCATCTACCTCGTGGTATTCATCACTACGGGGGTGTGCATGGTGTTAATCGTCAACGCAGATGAAACCGCACAAGCTTGGCTTAGCACCTTGGTGCGCAACCATGGCATTGTGTTTGTGTGGCACCTGACGTGCTGGATGGTGCTGGGCATGTTTGCCAATTACTACTGGGACTTGTTTAACCTGGGCAAGGGCTTGGAGTCCATGCAGGTGCAGCGCATAGTGCTGCCGCTCTTGGTGTCGCCCATGGTGTTTTACCCCACCTACAACCTGTGGTTGTCTAGCAGCTCGCAGAGCTACATCTTGTTTGAAGTGATTGCCTTCCAAGGTGGATTTTTCTGGCAAGCACTGTTTACCAAGGCCAAGCCGATTGACCCCGCGGCGGTGATCCCTTGGTCCGTCAACAACAGCCAAGCGGCGCGTGGCAGCGCACGGGCAGCGGCGCCAGCTTCATCGTCCACCAACGGACAATAGGCTAACAGGGCACGAAGGTAAGCAGCAAAACGAGGGCGTCAGCCCTCGTTTTGCTTTATGGGGCCAAGATGTCGCCCACGCACAGGTACTTAAGCTCCACATAGTCGTCCATGCCGTGGTGCGAGCCTTCGCGCCCTAGGCCGGATTGCTTCACCCCGCCAAAGGGCACGTGTTCGGTGGCCAAAATGCCAACGTTAATGCCCACCATGCCGTACTCCAGCGCCTCGCTCACGCGAAAGATGCGGCCTACATCGCGGCTGTAGAAGTAGCTGGCCAGGCCAAACTCGGTGTTGTTGGCGGCAAAGATGGCTTCTTGTTCGGTGTCAAATTTGAACACGGGGGCAAAGGGGCCAAAGGTTTCTTCGGTGGCGCACAGCATGTCGGCGCTGGCGTTGGCCAAAACGGTGGGCTCAAAAAACTGCCCGCTCGGTTGCCCGGTGAGGGGTTTGCCCCCGGTCATCAAGGTGCCGCCTTTGTCCAGCGCATCCGCCACATGGCGGCTTACTTTTTCTACTGCAGCATTTTCAATGAGTGGCCCTTGTGCAACGCCGTCATCAAACCCATTGCCAACCTTCAGCGCTTTTACCTTGGCAGTGAACTTAGTCACAAACTCGTCATACACCCCGCTTTGTACGTAAAAGCGATTAGCGCACACACAGGTTTGCCCCGCATTGCGGTACTTGCTCAGGATGGCGCCTTCTACCGCAGAGTCCACATTGGCATCGTCAAACACGATGAACGGTGCGTTGCCACCTAGCTCTAGCGACATTTTTTTCACCGTGGGCGCAGACTGCGCCATCAAAATGCGGCCCACTTCGGTGGAGCCGGTAAAGCTGATGTGCCGCACCACCGGGCTGGCACACAGCGCCTTGCCTACGGCAATCGAGTTGTCGCTGTCCGCAGTCACCATGTTCAGCACCCCGGGGGGGATGCCCGCACGCAGGGCCAGCTCGGCAGCGGCCAATGCGGTCAGTGGAGTGAGCTCTGCCGGTTTGATGATGACGGTGCAGCCCGCTGCCAGCGCGGGGGCCACCTTGCGGGTGATCATGGCCAGGGGAAAGTTCCACGGGGTAATGGCCGCGCACACGCCTATGGGCTGCTTGAGGACCAACAGGCGGCGGTTGTTGTCAAACTGGGGCAGCGTTTCGCCGTTGACGCGCTTGGCCTCTTCGGCAAACCACTCTACAAAGCTGGCACCGTAGGCTATTTCCCCCTTGGCTTCCGGGTAGGGCTTGCCTTGCTCGGCGGTCAAAATGGTGGCCAAGTCGTCTTGGTGGGCTAGGAGCAGATCAAACCATTTGCGCAAGATAGCGCTGCGTTCTTTGGCCGTTTTGGCCCGCCAGGCGGGCCAGGCAGTGTTGGCAGCTGCTATGGCTGCTTTGGCTTGCAAGGGCCCGAGGTTGGCTACGTCGGCCAGTTTGGCACCAGTGGCGGGGTCAAGTACGTCAAAGCGGCTAGGGGCTCCGCTAGGGGACGCTGGGCCCTTCACCCAAAGACCGTTGATCAGCGCATCGGTCTTGAGCAGGCTGGGGTCTTTGAGCCGGGAAAGCGGATGGGGGGAAATGGGAGCGGTAGAAGCTTGCATGCCGCTATCTTGCCAGCAAGTGCATTAGCTTGTCGAGGCGGGGTCTACCGTGGCGGCAATAGCCAATGGGGTTTTTGCCAAGGGTATCCACAGGCTGGCCATGGTGCCCTTGCCGTATTCGCTGGTGATCTCAATGCGCCCCTTGTGCAAGCCAGCCACCTCTTTCACCATGCTCAGGCCCAGGCCGGTTCCCGGGATGTTGCCCGAGGCGTCTGCCCGGTAAAACCGCTCAAACACCCGGGCCAACTGCTCGGGGGTCATGCCAATGCCTTGGTCGCGCACTTCGATGATGGCAAATCGCTCCCCATTGCCTGCTGACAGCCGTGCGGCGACCGACACCGTGCCACCCTGAGGCGAGTACTTGAAGGCGTTGGACAAGAGGTTGTTCATGGCCAATTGCATTTTTTCGGGGTCAATTTGCACATTGACCTGGGGCAAGTCCCCAATTTCAACCTGGCGATCAGTGTCTTTGAGCATCAGGCCTTTGACGCTGTTGTTGACCAACTCCACCAAGGGGTGGGCCTCGATCTTCAAGTCCAAGCCGCCACGGGACTCAATGCGCGCCAAGTCCAGCAACTCATTGATCATTTTCACCAGCAAACCCGATTGGCGGTGAATGGTCTGCAGCATGTCTGTCTGGCGCTCTTCCGAAAACTTGCGTCTGAGCAGCAGTTCGGTAAAGCCAAAAATGCTCACCATGGGTGTGCGCAATTCATGCGCTGCAGCGGCAAGAAACTCGCTTTTCATGCGGTCCACAGCGTCTTCGTGGGTGACGTCGCGGAAGTACAAAATAGTCTCTCGGCTCCCCGCATTGTTGGTGCGGGCTTGGGCGAGAACCACCCGAACTTGCGGGCGAATCAAATGCAAACGTGCCTGCCACGGGGCTCCCTCTCGGCCATCGGCGTTGATGGAGGGGAATGGCTGCTTGGCATCGCACACTTCGGACATGACGGTTTCAAAGTCGTCCAGTGAGACGGGTTGCCCATGGTCCGTCCAAGAAAGCCCAGTCATGCGCTCAAACGCGGGGTTGGCAAACACCATGCGGTTGTCGCTGTCAAAGAGCACAAATCCATCGGGGCTCAGGCTGAAAATAGCATCCAACTGCGCACGGCGCTGGGCCATGGCTTCTTCGGCTTGCACCCGTGCGCTCACGTCGGACACGATGCCCACAAAGTGGGTCAGCTGCCCTTTGTCAGAGTTGACGGGAGACAAGGAGAGCTCCGTCACTTGATTTTTTCCATTGGGCAGGGTCTTATGCAGCGTGACGTTGGCGTTGCGCCGTTCTTGCACCGCCAATGCCAATTCTTCTCGGGTGGCGTCGTCTGTGGCGGCACCGAAAAACTGGTTCATGCTGGAGCCCAGAATTTTATGTATCGGAAGCTCCATTACCTTGAGCAACGCCTCGTTGACATACACCATAGGCTGCATATCCAGCTTTGCATTGGCAATAAAAACGGCATTGTGGCTGCAAGCTAAGGCGCGTTCGTAAAGCTCGGTAAATTCCAATGCTGCACGCTCATCGGTCACATCGCGGACTATGCAAACGTAGCGCAAACTGGCGTTATCTTTGATCTGTCCAAAGGATATCTCCACTGGGAAAAGCGTACCGTCTTGCCGGGTGCCAAAAAAATCTTTGCGAACAATACGCGTCATGCCGAAGTAGTAACTCGTAGAGTCTTCAAACATTTCGTGCAGTGCGCGCGTGTTGAGGCCCGGCACGCACAACTCTATGGGGTGGCGTAGCAACACTTCGTTGGGGCGACCAAAAAAGCTCACCGCAGCGGGGTTGACCGTGGCCACGTTACCTTGGGCATCCAAGCCAATGATGGCCTCGGTGGCAGTGTTCAAAATGCCCTGAATGCGCCCCAACTGATCGGCAATACCCATGCTTGCGTGGTTGAGTGCTTGGCCGAGCTGATTCACTTCAATGCAGCCTTCTTTCAGCTTGAGTTGGCTGCCAATGTGCTCGGGCATTTTTTTCGCAAATCTAGACAGTGCGCGAATAGGGCCCAGCACATAACCAATAATGAAGTGCAAGGCAAAAAGCACCACTCCCACCAGTACCGCCACCGTCAGCAAGGACTGGTGCCACAGCTTATTCAGCTCTTGGCTGCGTTCGCTTAGGCTGAATTGCACGCGAACCCAACCCGTAGCACCCGCATTGGCTGCGTCCATGTAAGCCCAGGACTCGTAATAGTCTTTTTCAAGCTTGGCCGGCAGCTGTGTAGTGCCAACGGGGGGAGGCTCCATGCGGCTCGAGCCCCCTATGACCGAGCGCACGGCGCTGCCCGACTTGAGCGCCTCGGAAAACACCCGACCGTCTGCTCGAAATACCGCTATGTTGTCTATGCCAGGCAAGCGCGCAATTTGCAGCAGGTTGGACTCGATAGCGGCCACATCATTGAGCACCAATGCACTGGCGTTGGCTGTGGACGCCAATTGCGCCACCGAATCGGCCCATTGCTCGGCCGACGCCAAGGTTTGGCTGGCCAGTCGCTGGTAGGCTAACACACTGTAAAAGCCTGCCAACATGGCCACCACCACAGTGGATGCTACTAAGATAGTGGTGCTCAGGCTATACGGCGGAGCAAAGCGTTGGGGCAGGCTGGGCATGCAGAGTTCCTTAATTGCTCACTACAAATTTCTCTATGCGAAAACGCTCTAGCGGGGCGTAGTCTGTGGCATAAATTGCAGGTACTGGGTTGGGCATTTGTATGCCCGCCATGAGTGGCTTGGTTTCAGGGTTTTGTGCCAGCGCCAGCAGTGCGTCTACCACCGCTTTGCGCACAGCCAGCGGTACTCGAGGATGTGCAGCGAGCGGGTGAGGCGACAGCGCAGGGGTCGTGTACAGAACGCGCAAGCTTTGCTGTATTTCTGGCGACTCTTTTTCCAAAGTGGTTTTGACCACCCCTGCAGCAGACGAGTCTCCGGTGAGGATTTGGCGAATGGCGTTGCGGTGGTTCAGCGCGTAGCGAGTCTCGTAGGCGAGGTGATGCTCTCGCTCCAGCACAGACCGGATGTACAGGCTGGCTGCAAATGCATTGGGTGCTGGAAACGATATGCGGTGGTCTTTGAGCTGCTCTATTTTTTTGACTGGGCCATCATTTTTGACGACTAACACCCCTTCCAAAGGACGGGTGTCGTGCAGCAAGGGCTCATAGCGGTGCGCCCGTTTGGCCATGACCATGTGGTAAGGGTTCAAAAACACGAAGTCGGCCTTGCCCGTGAGAAATTCGGGTTCAAACTCTGCAATGGAAGGGTACACCACCAACTCGCATTGGACGCCTGCTGCGCCCAATGCCTGCACAATGGAGGACCAAAAGCGCGACATCTCCAGCGGAGTGAGTTGCGGCACCACCGCCAAGCGCCACACCTTCGTGCTGTCGTTGTCGGCATTGGCTGCATGGCTATTCGGGGCGAGCCCGAATGTACCGGCCATGCCCGAGATGAGACTAGCCAGAACTGTGCGCCTTGGTGTGCCGAACTGTTTGAATTCGCTCATGCGCGGGCTACCAGTCGTTCCACCGTGTCTAGTAGCTCAATAGGACTAAAGGGTTTCACCAAATAGGCGTCACACCCCACCGATTCCCCATGCTCAATGTCGGTGCGCTGGCCGCGTGCGGTGAGCAAGATGACTTTGGTGGTTTTTTGCAGGGTGGGGTCTGCTTTGATTTTTTCGCACACTTGGTATCCGTCCAAGCTGCCAGGCATCATCACGTCGAGCAACACCACAGCAGGGCGCAGGCTTTGCGCCATACGCCAAGCGTCTTCGCCATTTTCGGCTTGGTGCAGCTCAAAGTCTTCAGACTCCATAGTCATCATGATGAGCTTGCGGATGTCGGCTTGGTCATCCACGATCAGGGCTTTGTTTGGCATTATTTTTCCTTTTTGCGGCGAGACATCATCTGGGCAAGGTCTGTGGCGTAGCGCTGCGCTTGTGCAATGTCGAGCTGCGCCTGCCCGCGCAGTGGCGCGCCAGTGGGCAGCTCTATCAATACCCGCACTTCGTCGTCTTCTACCATGCTCATACGCATATTGCCTCCGTGCAGTCCCACAATGCGGTGTACCAAAGGCAGGCCTAAGCGCCCGCCCGTGGGGCTTGACGGCGCCTTGGCCAGTTTGGCAAAAGGCTCGCGTGTTTCCACCCCTTTGAACTCGTCTGGAATGGCTCCGTAGTTGCGCACGCTCATCAGCACATGCTCACCGGTAAGGTTGTAGGCAATCTTCACGCTCAAGCTTTGTTGCCGGTTCACTTCTCTGCGTGAGTAGGTGAGGGCGTTGTCGAAGCATTCAAAAAGCGCGCGGCGAATCAGCCGTTCACTGCCATACAGTGGGGGCAGAGTTTGCCTGGGCTCGGTGACTTCGAAGACGATTTTCAGGGTGGCTGCCCGGGGCTGCAGTTCGGCCACCACCGCTTGCACCAAGGGGCCCAGCTCTATGCGGTCTTCATTGCGCAGCACGTCTTCACCAAAAACGGCTATCAAGTCGGTTAGCCTACGCAAACGCATGTCTAGCGCACCGGCCGCATCTTCTAATTCGGTGGTTTCCTCGGTTTCTGGCAAATCTCCCAGCACACCCGACAGTTTGCGCATGGGGGGGCCTACCTCATCACGCAAAACAGCCATGATTTCGTTCAGATTCATGCGCCCAGATGCCTCGCTGGCTCCATCCACATCGGGCTTGGCAACAAAAGCAATGTCCAAGCCTGATGGCCCTGGCAAAAACTGTCCGCGCAGACGGTGGCCTGCCAAAAGCTCAACGTCCGCTGCGTAGGGCAGTTTTATCTTTCCCAAAGTAATGTCTCTAGCTAAAGCTTTAATCACCTGCTTGCCGCCCATGGCCTCCACAGGCTTTCCCGGATGCAGCTTGGCCGCCCGGTTGGCGTAGGTGGCCTCCCCGTTGATGCTG
>JBIIYT010000101.1:0-7867 GCA_044346675.1 Rhodoferax sp.
TCTCCGCCTGCCGGTGGTGAGCGTGCTGGTGCTGCTGGGCAATGTGGTGCGCAACACCATTTTGGTAACGCTACAGGCTTCCGGCTCGCACTTGCCATCTTGGGGCCATGACGCTGTGGGCCTGCTAGTGCTGGCTGCTGTGTGCAGCGGCATTGCATGGGCCATGGCGTACACACCGCGCGGCAACTCTTCTACGGGTAGCAGCACATCATGAAAATTTCAGTTTCTCTGCTTATAAAACAGGGCGCAGACCTGTTTAGCAACCGCTTTATCAACCGCGCGCTGCACAAAATGCTGTGGGCTGCGGTGCTGCCGCTGTGCGCACTGTGGGCGGTTGCACAGGCCACCTCGGATTACACGGCTCGTCATGCAAGCCAAGACACCAGTGCAAGTACCGCTGCACCAAACCGCAGCGCGACGGAGTTACCTGTGCAGTGGCAAGGTGCCCCTTTACGCCCCTTGGCACTGGGCGAGGTAGAGCAGCGCTTTGCCAAACACTTCCCCGGTACGATGACTCGCATGACCGATGGCAAACAGGTGCTGGTACTTCGCACCGTGCACCACGCCACCCGCATGCTGCACCCCGCTACCGACTGCTACCGGGGTTTGGGCTACCGCATCCACAGCGAACAGTTGGAGGTGCAAGCCGACCAACAACGCTGGCGCTGCTTCGTGGCCGAGCGCTCCACCCGCACTGGAGAGCGCGCGGTGCGCGTGTGCGAGCGCATTGAAGACGCACAGGGCCAGGGCTTTACCGACACCTCGGCCTGGTACTGGGCATCGGTGGCCGGCCAGTCCAAAGGCCCGTGGCAAGCCACCACCGTGGCCACACCGCTTTAACAAAACCACACCATTGATGCAGTGTCGTATGCGCACCGTTGCCTTTCCATTTTTCCGCATTGTTCAGCTTCTACGCCGTCTGGCGTACTTCTTCACCATCACCTTACTGACTCTTATGATCGCATTGTTTGCTCTACTTTGGACTGCACGCGCCGCTGTGCGCCCCGCCCCGGGGGACTGGGCTACCACCCTGCGCGCAGGCCCCTTGTCGATAGACGTAGGCGTGGCCGCGCTCATCCAATGGGGCACCACGCCGTGGATAGCCCAGCAGTTGCATGGCCGCACCCTGCCCACCCGCATGGGGGCCCTGCATGTGTCGTGGGATGCAAGCCAAGAGCTGCTCACCTTGCACTGCCAGCCCTGCGCGCTGCGCAGCAGCAGTTGGGGTGGTGAGCCCCTGCACCTGCAAGGCGCGCAAATGACCGTGCGCCGCCAAGGCGGTACGTTGAACGGCACACTCAGCAGCGGTGCCGTGTCCGCCAACTGGACAGGCACCCTGCGCCGCAATGGCTTGGCGCTGCACATAGACCTGCCCCCAACGCCCGTGCGTGATGGCTACGCGCTGTTTGCCGACGCTATTCCCGAGCTGGCCACCGCGCAGATAGACGGCACGTTTTCGCTGCGCGCCACCTTAGAGCTGCCCAGCAAGGCGCTCACTATCACGCCCCGCCTAGAAGGCTTGGCCGTGCAAGGCCTGGGCACCGAAGATTGGGCGCAGGCACAAAGCCAATGCGGCGAAGGCTTGCCCGACCCTGCCGCATCGGCCGCACTCACCACCCACAGCCTGCTGGCGCGCGCGGTGGTGGCAGCCGAAGACCAGCGCTTTTATGAGCACCCCGGCTACGACCTGCAAGAGATGACGCGGGCACTGCACACCAACCAGCAAGCAGACGCCACCCTGCGCGGTGCCAGCACCCTGTCGCAGCAAGTAGCCAAACTCTTGGTGACCGGAGACGAACGCTCGCCCGTGCGCAAGCTGCGCGAGCTGCTGTACGCGGTGGAGATGGAGCGCACCCTGGGCAAAGCCCGCATCTTGCACCTGTATCTGGAGCACGCACCCTGGGGAGTGGGCATTTGCGGGGCGCGCAGCGCGGCGCACGCCTATTTTGGCAAGCCCATAGACAAGCTCACCGTGCCCCAAGCCGTGTGGCTGGCGGCCATGTTGCACAACCCCGCGTTAGAGGCCCAGCACTGGCGTGCCAATGGCCACATCAACCGCGAGCGAGCGCAATGGGTGGCGGCCAACCTGCGCCCTATGCGCCAAGACCAACGCACTCAGGTGAGGCTGGCGTTAACGCACGCTGGGTGGCAACTGCCAAGCACTGCGCGCTAACACCTCCTGCCAGACCCAATCACCAACACCAAAGACAAGTTCATGAAAAACCCACTGTTTCAAAAATGTGCATTGCTAGCCCTGCTAGCCGCGTTACTTCTCATCCCCCTGGCCATGATTGAGCGCACCATCGACGAGCGCACGGCGCACCGCGCTGGGGCCATACGGGCCATAGCAGCCAGCTCGGCGGGAGAGCAGTCCATCGTAGGGCCGGTGCTCACGGTCGTCGTAGAAGAAGAGTTTGATGAAGAAAAGGGCGATGACAACAACGGCTGGTCCAAAAAACACACCGTGCGCAGCAAGCGCCTGCACACCATTGAAACGCTACCTCGTCTTGTACATTTGGATGGCGCACTTAACGTGGAAAAGCGGGCCTATGGTTTGCATGAAACTGCGGTGTTTGAACTAGATGGGAGCGTGAGTGGCACCTTTGACACACCCACTGCCGCATCACTTCCCCCACTGGGTGCCAACGCACGCCTGACTTGGGGCAAGCCCACGCTGTCTATGGGCATCACGGATCCCCGTGGTGTAACGGGTGAGCCCAAAATCGAACTCGGTGGGCAAGCCTTAAGCCCCCGGCGCACAGCGCACATTGCAGGTGCCGAGGAAGGTTTTCATGGCGCGTCAAACGCCCATCTTGACGGCAAATCCACCAGTCTGCCGTTTCGCATAGACCTGCGTTTGGCGGGTACTGGCAGCATAGGGTTTGTGCCCTTAGGTGAAGTTAGCACCGCCGAGTTGCGCGGCAACTGGCCGCACCCCAGCTTTGGCGGCAACTTTTTGCCACGCAGCCGCGAGCTAAACAAAGACGGCTTTGTGGCCCGCTGGAGCACCACGGGCTTGGCCTCTGCGTCTGAAGCAAGCAAGGCGCAAGCACAAGATGCAGGCTTTCAAGTGCGCTTGATTGACCCGGTGGATGTGTACCGCCAAGCCCTGCGTGCGGTGAAATATGGTGTGCTGTTTGTGGTGCTTTCTTTCGCTGCGTTTTTCACCTTTGAGAACCTCAAAGCATTGCCCATCCACCCCATCCAATACATGTTTGTGGGCTTAACGCAGGCGGTGTTCTTCTTGCTTCTGACCAGCCTGTCTGAGCACATTTCCTTCTCGCTGGCCTACCTGGCGGCGGCTACTGCGTCCATCACTCTGATTGGTGTTTACTTGGCTTCCATACTGCGCGGCTGGCAACGTGGCGTGGGCTTTAGCAGCGCGTTGGTGATTTTGTATGCGTCCTTGTTTGGCATTTTGAGGTCTGAGCAAAACGCCTTGCTGCTGGGCTCTTTGCTGCTGTTCGTAGCACTCGCAGGCCTGATGCTGGGCACCCGCCGCATAGACTGGTATGGCTTGGGGCAACCCGCCACCGCCGCCGACCCTGCGGGTAAGGTATGAGGCAAGGGATGAGAAATGCCGCCTTTTGGCTGGGCGCTCTGGTGGCCCTGCCCTTGGTGTATGTGCTGCGCAACCCCGTATTTTTACAGTGGCGCGGGGTGGGCACACCCCTGCTGTTTGCAATCATCGCACTTGCGCTGCTCACGCTAGTCTGGCAATGGCGCAGGCAAGCCTCCCACACCGCAAGGCCCTGGCTGCTGGTGGGGCTGTGGGTGGTAGTGTTGCTGCTGGCCAGTTGGCAAGAAGGAGCCTTCCAGTGGCGCAAGCACCAGCTCATGCACAGTGCAGACGCAACTACAAGAGCCCTAGGCGCCCATTTCATCATTGGCTACAGCAATACGACGCAGGTCAGGGAATTGGTGTCCAAGGGCTTGGTGGGCGGCATCTACATTGGCACAGCAACTATGCAGGGCAAAACGCCTGATGCGATACAGGCGGAGATCGCCGGGCTGCAAGCCCTGCGCACATCGGCCGGCCTGCCGCCCCTCATTGTCAGCACCGACCAAGAGGGTGGCATCGTTCAGCGCATGTCGCCCCCGCTTAGCAGCTTGCCACCACTGGCAAGCGTGATCGCTGGAGCCAGGCAAGAGGACATACACGACTTGTCTTTTGCTTACGGTCAACAGCATGGTGGCGAGTTGGCCGCGGTAGGCGTGAACGTGAACTTTGCACCGCTTGCAGATTTGTCATCCCCCGCCCAGCGGCAGCGGTTGGACTTTCGCAGCCTCATTAGCCAACGCGCCATAGACGCCAGCCCCACGCGGGTGAGCGCGGCCGTCATCGGCTATGGGCAAGGGCTACAAGCGCAAGGCGTTTTGGCCACCCTTAAACACTTCCCTGGGCTGGGACGGGTGAAGGAAGACACGCATCTGTTTCAAGCCAAGCTCCACACCAGCACAAACGAGCTGGCCACCACGGACTGGGTGCCTTTTCGCGAAGGCCTGCGCTCTACCCAGTCCTTGTTGATGGTGGGCCACGCCACGCTCACTGCGGTAGATGCCACGCGACCCGCATCACTCTCGGCCAAAGTGGTGCAAGGCATTGTGCGAGAACAATGGGGGCACCAGGGTGTGATCGTTACAGACGATATGTCTATGGGGCCCGTGGTGCAGCACGGCATGTGCGCCGCTGGGGTGGACGCCATCAATGCGGGAGTGGACCTGCTGCTAGTGTCTTACGACACCGACCAATACTATCAAGTCTTGCATTGCTTGGTGCGGGCTCGCCGAGAGGGACGGCTGCTGACACAGCGCTTGGCTGACAGTGACAAGCGGCTGGCCAAACTGTTTGATCGAAAGCTGGGGCCCGAGCGCTTTACGCACCACTAATACGCGCGACAATGCAGGCCCACGCCCACTCTTTCGCAAAGCCCACTATGTTTTTCTCCCCCGACGTCGACACCGTAAGCACCGCCATCAAACTGGCGGTGGCACCCGTTTTTTTGCTCACTGCCATGGCAACCATGATTAGCACCGTAGCCGGGCGGCTGGCGCGCATCATTGACCGGGCGCGCACGCTAGAAGAGCGTATTGACGCGAACCCGGATGGCAAACACGCGCAAGCCCACTACGCAGAGCTGGGTCGCCTGCGACAGCGCGGCTGGCTCATCAATGCCTGTATTGCGCTACTCACCTTTTGCGGCATGCTGATTGGGCTGACCATTTTGGAACTATTTTTGAGCGAGACAACCAACCTGCAAGTGTTTCGCCTCACCACCATTTCGTTCTTGCTGGGCATTGCCTGCTTTGTGCTGGCGTTGATGACGTTTTTGGTGGAAACGATGTTGTCTACGCGATCACTGACGTTTGGAAGGCCCCCCGTTAAACCAATCGACCCACGTTAACGCGAAAGCCACTCCCACAGCGCAGCGCTGACTTCCATAGGGCGCTCTAGGGTGGCCATGTGGCCGCATTGCTCCACCACCTGCAGCGTAGCACCGGTTACTGACTGGGCCATCGCATGCTGTTGCTCGTGGCGAATGAGGCGGTCTTCGCGACCGCACAAAACCAACGTGGGGCAGGCAATGGTGGGCAGCACCGCAGTGGCATCGGGCCGAGCCAGCAGCGCATGCACGTGCGCGGCAAACTGCGCCGGGCTGCAGCGCTCCACCATGCCCAGCAGCGCATCAAACACGGGGCCGGTCTGCGCATCTGGGTGCACCATGCCCCGCAAACACTGTGCCCCCAAGGCGAGCATGCCCTGCGTCTGCGCCAGCTGCACCTGCGCCATGCGCCCCGCATGCTCTTTGGCACCCGCATCGCCTGCGGCAACAGATGTGGCGCTGGTGCACAGCAAAGCCAGCCGCTCTACGCGCTGCGGTGCCAAGCGCATGATCTCCAAAGCAACGATACCGCCCATGGAATGCCCAGCCAAAGCAAACGTGGGGGTAGGAGCAGTGGCTAGAACCTGCCGGGCCATGGCCTCAATCGAGTTGCAAGGCCCGTAGTCGGGCACCACACACTGCGCACGGTCTTGCAAGGCTTGTACTTGGGGTGCCCACACCACAGCGTCGCACATGAGGCCGGGCAACAGTAGCAAGGTTGTGTGCATGTGTAAACCCGCTTTTTCTTCTTGGCGTTGCGCCCTTAGCGCGCGAGCACTCCCGCCAAAGCCACACCCGTGTGCGTGCCCAGCTTGACCACCGCCTCCGGCGTAGCTGCAGCCACCACTTGGCCGCCACCGTTACCACCGTCGGGCCCAAGGTCTATGACCCAATCGGCCTCGGCAATCACATCCAAGTCGTGCTCAATCACCACCACACTGTGGCCCGCGTTCACCAAGCGGTGCAACACATGAATGAGTTTTTCGACATCGGCCATGTGCAGGCCCACGGTGGGCTCGTCCAGCACGTAGAGTGTGTGTGGCGTTTTGTTGCCGCGTTTGCCAATGTCATCACGCACCTTGCTCAACTCGGTGACCAACTTGATGCGCTGCGCCTCGCCACCGCTCAAGGTGGGAGATGGCTGCCCCAGCGTGAGGTAGCCTAAGCCCACGTCTTTGAGCAGTTGCAGCGGGTAGGCAATAGACGGCATGGCAGCAAAGAAATCTACCGCCTCGTCCACCTCCATTTGCAGCACATCGCCAATGTTTTTGCCGCGCCAAGTCACGGCCAAAGTCTCAGGGTTAAAGCGTGCACCCTTGCAGGTTTCACACACCACCTTCACATCGGGCAAAAAGCTCATGCCAATGGTGCGCATACCCTGCCCTTCGCAGGCGGGGCAGCGACCATCACCCGTGTTAAAGCTAAAGCGGTTGCTGGCGTAGCCACGCGCTTTGGCCTCGAGTGTGTCGGCAAAAAGTTGGCGAATGGTGTCCCAGAAGCCAATGTAGGTGGCGGGGCAAGAGCGTGGGGTTTTGCCGATGGGGGTTTGGTCTACTTCTAGCACGCGGTCTATGGACTCAAAACCACTCACACCTTCGCAACCCGTCCACTGCATTTTTTCGCCTGCGTCCAATGCATCGCGGCCTGCTTTGGTGCTGCGCTTTTGCACGACTTCGGCCACGTTGGCCAGCAACACATCGCGGGCCAAGGTGGACTTGCCCGAGCCGCTCACACCGGTAATGGCGACTAGGCGTTTGAGCGGCACATGGGCCGTCACGTTTTGCAGATTGTGCAAGTTAGCCCCATGGACTGTGAGCCAGGCAAGCGGTGCCGTATTCACCACACCCGCAGCGCGGTCTGCCATCTCCGCATTCGCCGCAACGCTAGAAGCAGCATTGGCCGCCGCCACCGCCGCAGCCTTGGCGGCTTTACCAGTTAACCTCTTAGCACCCTTCACACCCCCATCCCCGGCGGGGAGCGGTGGCGTGGCGGAAGCCGATTTGGAGCTCGCCCCGCGAGCGTATGAGGCGCCCGCCGCGACATCGCTCCCCGCCGCGGGCACCACAGACTCGGCATAAGAAACCACAAACCGCCGCAAGGCCAAGGGGTGCTTCATGGCATGCAACAAATAGCGCCCGGTCTGTGAGACTGATGCCGCTTGTACATCAGCCACCGACCCCTGCGCCACCAACTGCCCACCGCGCTTGCCCGCACTGGGCCCAATGTCGATGATGTGGTCCGCGTGGCGAATGGTGTCCTCGTCGTGTTCCACCACCACCAGCGTGTTGCCCTTGTCGCTTAAAGACTGCAGCGCGCCCAGCAAAATTTTGTTGTCGCGCGCGTGCAGGCCAATGGTGGGCTCATCCAGCACATAGCACACGCCTTGCAAATTGCTACCCAATTGCGCTGCCAAGCGAATGCGCTGCGCCTCGCCACCGCTGAGCGTGGGCGCACCCCTATCGAGCGTGAGGTAGCCCAAGCCC
>JBIIYT010000103.1:0-7756 GCA_044346675.1 Rhodoferax sp.
GTTTGGATACGGGTGACATGCTCTTGGTGCAAAGCGTGCCCATTGGGGCACAAGACACCACCGCTACTTTGCACGACAAGCTGGCCCATTTGGGGGCGGACATGATTGTGCAAGCGCTTGAGCTAGGCGAAGCCGCTAAGTTCCAGCCGCAAGCACAGCCCCTTGAGGGCGTGACCTACGCACACAAGGTGGAAAAACACGAGGCCGCTATGGACTGGCGATTGCCCGCAGCCGATATCGTGCGCCGGGTGCATGCGTTTAACCCTTTTCCGGTGGCCAATGCCGCGCTCCAGGGTGAAGTGCTCAAAGTGTGGGCCGCCCACGAGGGCGATGCGCAGGCGCTGGGTCTGGAAGCCAGTGCCCTGCAGGCCGCAAAGCATGGGAAAATTGTGGCTGTTGCCGACACGGGTATTGCAGTGGCTGCTATGAATTCAGTAGTGATTTTGACCGAACTGCAGCGCCCCGGCGGCAAACGACTGGACGCGGCCAGCCTCTTGCGCGGCTTTGAGCTGTGTGTGGGCATGCAGTTTGATCTGGCACCCTAGCACTTGAGCCCGGCCAGCGCCTGATGTTTTTTCTGCCCGCCAACTACCGCCACCCCGAGTTTCGCCGCGGCGTGGCCGACATGTTGGGCGTGGCCACGGGCATATCAGCGTGGGGGCTGATGACGGGCGTGGCCATGGTCAAGTCGGGCATGAGCACGGTAGAGGCTTTGTTGATGGCCGTGATCGTGTATGCAGGCAGTTCTCAGTTGGCCGCCATTCCGCTCTTGCTGGCCGGTGCGCCTATGGGGGTGATTTTGGCGACTGCCTTTTGTGTCAACCTTCGCTTTGTGGTGTTCAGCGCCCACATGCGGCCCTACGTGATGCACTTGCCGCGCTGGCAGCGCATGGTGACGGGTTACTTGATTGCCGACCTCACCTATGTGCTTTTGGTCAAGCGTTTTCCCCAGCCCGCGGCAGATGCAGCGGGCCGTGCGCAACAAATGGCGTATTTGGCGGGCAGCGCCGCCATCAATTGGGCGGGCTGGATCAGTTGCAGCGTTGTGGGGGTGGTCTTGGCCCACTCGATACCACCGCAATGGGGCCTAGGTTTTGCCGGTATTTTGGCGCTGGTGGGCATGTTGTGCTCGCTGGCCAGCAGCCCCTTGCGCTGGGTGTCTGCGGGTATTGCCGGTGCAGCGGCTGTGGCGGCATTTGCCTTGCCGCTCAAGCTCAACATCTTGGTGGCCATCATGGTCGCGGTAGCCTTGTGTTTGCTCTTGGAGCGCTTGCGCCCACCGCCTGCATTGGGTGCGCAAAGTCCTAAAGACACACACTGACCATGGACCAGTTCTTTTCAGGCAATACCGATGGCTGGCGGCTTGTGACCATTGTGGGCATGGCCTGCGTCACCGTTATCACCCGCTCCTTCTTTTTCCTGTCCGAAAAAGATTGGGTGCTACCGCCCTGGGCCCAGCGCGGGCTGCAGTACGCGCCCATCGCCGCGCTGGCTGCGGTGATCGTCCCCGAGGTGGTGATGACCCAGGGCGCGCTCATTGACACCTTGAAAGACGCCCGCCTGTTTGGTGTAGCGGCTGGTGTGGGCTACTTTTTCTGGAGCCGGGGCAGCGCCCAAGCCGTGCTGGGCACGATTGTGTGTGGCATGTTGGTGTATTTGCCTTTGCACATTGGCTTGGGCTGGTAGCGCACACAGGCCGCCTCTTTCCACTTTTACAATAGCTCTTCTTGCGGCCCACGGGCATTTCTGTCCGCGCCTGAGCCTATTCTTCTTTTTCCATCTCAAGGTTACTGCTGTATGAACGTCATCCGTTTCTCCGATTTGTGCGCCCAAGGCAAAGTGTCTGGTAAGCGTGTTTTTATCCGTGCCGACCTGAACGTGCCGCAAGACGAGCAGGGCCACATCACCGAAGACACGCGCATCCGCGCCAGTATTCCTTGCATAGAAATGGCGCTGGCCGCAGGCGCTGCGGTTATGGTGACTTCCCATTTGGGTCGCCCTACCGAAGGGGACTTTAAGCCCGCCGACTCCCTAGCCCCCGTGGCCCTGCGCATGGGCGAATTGATGGGCCGCAGCATCCCTGTGCTGGCCAACTGGGTGGATGGCGTAACCGTGGCCCCGGGCCAGTTGATCATGCTGGAGAACTGCCGCGTGAATAAGGGCGAGAAGAAAAACGACGAAACCCTGTCCCGCAAAATGGCCGCGCTATGCGATGTGTTTGTGCACGACGCATTTGGCACTGCCCACCGTGCTGAGGCCAGCACCTACGGTATTGCCCAGTACGCACCCATTGCCTGCGCTGGCCCCTTGCTGGCAGCCGAGATGGATGCCATCTCTAAAGCGCTGCTCGCGCCTAAGCGCCCGCTGGTCGCCATTGTGGCGGGCTCCAAAGTGTCCACCAAACTCACTATTTTGCAAAGTCTGGCCGCCAATGTGGACCAGCTCATTGTGGGCGGCGGTATTGCCAACACCTTCATGCTGGCCGCGGGTTTGAAGATTGGCAAAAGCTTGGCCGAGCCCGATTTGTTGGACGAGGCCAAGGCGGTTATAGAAGCCATGAAAGCGCGCAATGCGGCGGTACCCATCCCTACTGATGTGGTCACCGCCAAAACCTTTGCCGCTGATGCCGTTGCCACCACCAAGGCCGCGACCGACGTGGCCGATGACGATCTCATTTTGGACATTGGCCCCCAAACCGCCCAAGCCTTGGCCGAGCAATTGAAAAAGGCTGGCACCATTGTGTGGAACGGCCCCGTGGGTGTATTTGAATTTGCCGCGTTTGAGAACGGCACCAAAACCATTGCCCAGGCCATTGCCGAGTCCAGCGCATTTTCTATCGCCGGGGGGGGTGACACCTTGGCCGCTATTGCTAAGTACGGTATCGAAAAACAGGTGGGCTACATTTCTACTGGTGGCGGTGCCTTCTTGGAGGTGCTGGAGGGTAAAACGCTGCCTGCTTTTGAAGTGCTTGCGCGCCGCGCCGCTGGAAACTAAGGTGGGGTGCTGGGTGGGCAGTAGCGCGCCAACATGGCTTGCAGCGCGGTTGCGCTGAGTGGCTTGGCCAAGTGGTCGTCCATGCCAGCGGCCAAGCAGGCGTCGCGGTCGGCCTCCATCGCGTTGGCAGTCACGGCAATGATGGGCACGCGGCGCGCACCAGCAGCTGCTTCTAGCGCGCGTATGCCTTGGGTAGCCTCTAGGCCACTCATGACTGGCATTTGCATGTCCATGAGCACCACGTCCCAAGTTTGGGTGGGGTACAGGTCTACCGCCTCTTGTCCATCTTTGGCCAACACGGCAGTGTGGTTCCATTTTTTGAGCAAAGCGGTCGCAAGGAATTGGTTTACCGGATGGTCTTCGGCCAGCAAAATCCGCAAGCGGCGCGGGGCTGGCGCTGCAGGCGCTTGCGCTGATGGCGCTGTTGCAAGAGACGCTTGCGGTGAGGAGGCCACCGCCGGGCACTCTAACTGCACGGTGAAGTGAAAGGTGCTGCCTTGGCCCAGTGCGCTGTCTACCCAGATGCGCCCCCCCATCAGCTCTACCAAGCGGGCGCAGATGGTCAGCCCCAAGCCGGTGCCACCGTAGTGCCTGGTGGTGGACGAGTCGGCTTGGGCAAACGCCGCAAAAATGAGTTGTTGTTTGGCCGGGGCAATGCCAAGACCAGTGTCGCGGACGGACAGCTGCACCTTACAGCCCATGCCGCTGCGTCGGTTTACAGCGAGTTGCACCGTCAAGCCACCTTGTTGGGTGAACTTGATGGCGTTGTCACACAGGTTGGTGAGTACTTGGCGAATGCGCCCGGGGTCGCCCAGCACGTGGGTAGGCAGCTCGGGCGGCAGCACCCGGGTAAGGGTGAGGCCCTTGGCAGTGGTGCGCGCCTCCATGCTGGCTAGCACATCGGCCACGAGTTGGGGTAGGTCAAAAGGCACGTGCTCTATGGCCAGCTTGCCCGCCTCAATTTTGGAGAAGTCGAGTATGTCGTTCAAGATAACCAAGAGCGACTGGGCCGAACTCTTGACCGTGCTCAGGTAGCTGCGCTGGGTGGCGTCTAGCGCGGTGTCCAAGGCCAGGTCGGTCATGCCAATCACACCGTTCATGGGGGTGCGAATTTCGTGACTCATATTGGCCAAGAACTCGCTCTTGGCTTGGTTGGCAGCGTCGGCTGCCAGCTTGGCTTCTTGGAGCGATTGTTCTAGCTCTTTGCTGGCGGTGATGTCGGTGCGAATGCCGATGTACTGCTGCGGTAAACCATCCGCTCCCATGAGTGGCACGATGGTGGAAGCCACCCAATAAAAGCTGCCGTCTTTGCGGCGGTTTTTTAGCTCGCCGTTCCACACCTTCCCTTGCGAAATGGTGGTCCATAAATGGGTAAAAAATTCGGGGCCGTGTTCTCCTGAACGCACGATGCGGTGGTTTGCCCCGATGAGCTCATCTCGGGCGTAGCCGCTGATGTTGCAAAACCGGTCGTTGGCGTAGGTGATGTTGCCGCCCAAGTCGGTGATGCTGACAATGGCGTGCTGGTCGAGCGCAAATTTTTGGTTGTTCAGGTCAATGTTTTGGGCCAACAAGCGCGACGACACTTGGTTGAGCGCCAGGCCCAGCGCCTCGGTCTCGTACGCGCCGTACGAGACCTCCATCTTAGTGCCCAGCGCATGGTCTAGTTCGCCTGCAAAGCGGGTGGCTTCGCGCAGCGCACGCATCGAGGGGCGCAGCAACAAGGCCAGTAAAAATAGCGTCGCGCTGATCGCCAACACTATTACCAAAAGGGCCTGGGTCCAGATGTCACGCGCGGTTTGGTCAAAGCTGTCGAGCCGGTAGGTCACCCGCACCCAGCCCATCGGGTTGTAGGTGCCTATCGGGTGCCAAGCGGAGATCTTGCCGGAGCCTGCGGCTAAGAAGTCATGCTGGGTCGCGCCGGCTTCAAGGGGGTGCTCTTCTGTGAGCGGCGCGGTGGGGTAGGGCACTTCCACCGGAGTCACGCTGTAGCGCGGTGTCCATTGGCCATTTTGGTTGACCACTTCGCTCAAGGGTGTGCCCGCAATGTCGGTCACCAATACAGAAAAAATACCCGGCACAGTGGCGGTTTGCACCGTGATGGCCTCGATGCTGGCGAGGTCTTGGATGGTTAAGAAATAGGCATTGACAGTGGCCAAATTTTTGGCGAAAGCCGCCATTTGCGCCGTAATGGTTTGGCGCGCCAAATCCGTTTGTCGCTTGGCGGTGTACGCACCGTAGCCAAGAATAGACGCCACCAAGCATATGGCGGTAAGCAGCATGAGCTGGCGGCCTAGGCTGCGCGGCATCCAGCGGTAAAAATAGCGGGGCATAAGTCGGCATCATACGGGGCAGTGCCCCAGCTGGATAGTTGTTTCGGCGTTGTAACCACATCCGTGTGAGAATGCAAGTCCAAACCCATAAGGAGACCGTCTCATGCCCCGTCGTGCTACCAAAATCGTCGCCACCCTTGGCCCCGCTTCCAGCGACCCTGCCTTGTTGGAGCAGATGATTCGCTCGGGGGTGAACGTGGTGCGGCTGAACTTCAGCCACGGCAAGGCGCAAGACCACATCGACCGTGCCAAGATGGTGCGCGAGGCAGCGCATCGCGCTGGCCGCGAAGTGGGCATCATGGCCGACCTGCAGGGGCCCAAAATTCGGGTGGGCAAGTTTGCCGAAGGCAAGGTGTTTTTAGAGCCGGGCCAAAAGTTTGTGTTGGATGCGGCGCGCGTAGAGCTAGGCGACATCGACGCTGTGGGCCTGGACTACAAATCGCTACCCAAAGAAGTGAAGGCCGGTGACGTGCTTTTGCTCAACGACGGCCTGATCGTGATCACCGTAGACGCGGTGAAAGGCGAGCAGGTGCACACCACAGTCAAGCTGGGTGGCGAGCTGTCTAACAACAAAGGCATCAACAAACAAGGCGGTGGCCTCACTGCCCCGGCGTTGACCGCCAAAGACATGGACGACATTCGCACCGCCATGAGCTTTCAGGCGGACTATGTGGCGGTGAGCTTTCCCAAAAACGCCACCGATATGGAAATGGCGCGCCAGCTGTGCAACGTGGCTGCTGCCGAATACAACCACAAGCCCGGCATGATTGCCAAGATAGAGCGGGCCGAAGCCATCCCCAAGCTAGAAGAGATTTTGCTGGCCAGCGACGGCATCATGGTGGCGCGCGGCGACTTGGCGGTAGAGGTGGGCAACGCCATTGTGCCGGGCTTGCAAAAGCGCATGATCAAGCTGGCGCGCGATCATGACAAGGTGGTAATTACGGCCACGCAAATGATGGAGTCCATGATTACCAACCCCGTGCCTACCCGCGCTGAGGTGAGCGACGTGGCCAACGCCGTGCTAGACGGAACCGACGCGGTGATGTTGTCCGCCGAGACCGCCTCTGGCAAATACCCGCTAGAGACGGTGATTGAAATGGCCAAAATCTGCCACGCGGCGGAAGGCCATGAGCACTTTGAGCTGGAGTCTGACTTCACCGGCAAGACCTTTCACCGCATCGACCACTCCATTGCCATGGGCGCGCTGTTTACCGCCCACCACCTGGGTGCCAAAGCCATTGTGGCCATGACCGAGAGCGGATCCACCGCGCTGTGGATGAGCCGCCATTTGATCAAGGTGCCTATTTTTGCGTTGACCACGCGTGTGGCAAGTCAGCGCAAGATGACGCTGTACCGCAATGTGCGCCCCTTGTTGATGGATGCCTGCGCTGACCGCGATGCCGCTTTGTTGGACGCGGAAAACCATTTGAAGAAGCGTGGCATTGTGCAGTCGGGCGATGTGTATGCCATTACCTGTGGGGAGCCTATGGGCACTCCCGGCGGCTCTAACATGCTGAAGATTTGTCGGGTAGCTTGACAAGGCATTTCTGTCTAGGCGTTTTTGCTGGGCTCGCTTCGGGTCTGGGGTGCGTGCCATCGCTACGTGTCCCCCGCCCTTCGGGCTCCTCCTTTACCTTCGCGATGACACGCACCCCAGACCCGAAGCTGCGACTTAGCGTGTTGTGGACTTGGCTGTTTTAAGCTAGCCAATCACCTGTGCCGGAGCGGACGGTTTGGGTGTTCTGCGTAGGTAAAGGAGGAGCCCGCAGGGCGGGGGACACGGAGCAGAGCATCCAAGCCGTCCACTCCAGCGCCCACAAAGACGTACCTTGCCGTATAAAGCCCCCAAAAAACACCGGCTATTGCCTTGCGCCACATCACGGCCATGTCTAAGCCACACGGTTAAAATCGCCCGATAGGTACAAAGTTACCAAGCAGTTACCAACTTCCCGGAGAACTCCCCATGGCACTCGTCTCAATGCGCGAACTACTGGACCACGCAGCCGCAAACGGCTACGGCATTCCAGCCTTCAACGTCAACAACCTAGAGCAGGTGCAGGCCGTCATGGAGGCCGCCAAAGAAGTGGGCGCCCCCGTTATTCTGCAAGCCAGCGCTGGCGCACGCAAATACGCAGGCGAGGCGTTTATTAAGCACCTCATTTCCGCCGCCGTAGAAGCCTACCCTCAGATCCCACTGGTCATGCACCAAGACCACGGCCAAAGCCCCGCTATTTGCCAAGGCGCTATTGACCTGGGCTTTGGCTCGGTCATGATGGACGGCTCGCTCAAAGAAGACGGCAAAACCCCCGCCAGCTTCGAGTACAACGCGCAAGTCACCCGCAAAGTGGTGGACATGGCGCACAAAGTGGGCGTTACCGTGGAGGGTGAACTGGGCTGCCTGGGCAACCTGGAAACCGGTGAAGCCGGTGAAG
>JBIIYT010000104.1:0-7723 GCA_044346675.1 Rhodoferax sp.
GGCTCTCCCATACCCATCATGACCACGTTGGAGATTACTCGCTCAGAAACTCCGAGGTGTTTGCGCAAGAAATGCTCTGCAAACCAAAGCTGGGAGACAATCTCTCCAGAAGTCAGATTGCGACTAAAACCCTGATGCCCCGTCGAGCAAAATCTGCACCCCACTGCACAACCCGCTTGCGAGGATATGCATAAAGTGCCCCGATCAGCCTCAGGAATAAACACCGTCTCCACCACATCACCATTACCGACATCAAACAACCACTTGATGGTGCCATCTGAAGAAATGTGCTGAGATACCACAGGCAGTGGCTCAACGCGAGCCGTAGTTTGGAGCTTTTCGCGCAAAGACTTGGCGAGATCACTCATATCCTCAAATTTCGACGCTCCTTTTTGGTGTATCCACCGAAAGAGCTGAATGGCTCGGAAACGCTTTTCTCCAAGCCGCTCACAAAAAACGGCCAACTCCTCAAAGTCAAAGTCGAGCAGATTGGCCGTCATTGCATCACTTAACGAGAATAAACATTCATGCCGGGGAAAAAGAATGCAACTTCAGCTGCAGCAGTCTCTGCAGCGTCGGATCCGTGCACGGCGTTTGCATCAATGCTGTCTGCAAAGTCCGCACGGATCGTTCCGGCAGCAGCTTTCTTTGGATCTGTGGCGCCCATCAAATCGCGATTCTTCAAAATCGCGCCCTCGCCTTCAATGACTTGAATCATGACGGGACCAGAAATCATGAAGTCCACCAAATCTTTAAAGAAAGGGCGCGCCTTGTGGACAGCATAAAAAGCCTCTGCTTCGCCGCGTGACAGATGCGCCATACGTGCCGCAACAATCTTCAGGCCAGCAGCCTCAAAACGGGCATAAATCTGACCAATCACGTTTTTGGCCACAGCGTCTGGTTTGATGATGGAGAGAGTGCGTTCGATTGTCATGGTACTTCCTGAAATAGTTACGTTGAATTTCTTGCCCCTATTGGGACAAAGTCTGCGATTTTAGCATTCGCGCGCTATTTGCCGCGCCCGCCGCCGCGGCGCTGGCCACCCGGACCACCCCTTGGACGTTGTGCAGCATCTTGGCGCTGTCGTGTAAAGCTGTTGGCACCAATATAGCCAAAAGCTGTTTTCATTGGATCCGGTTGCGCTGCACCACGCGGAAGGTCGTCGCCCTGCTCACTGCGCTGGTTGCCACCGCGGGCACCCGGCTGATTGGCGCGTTGTCCGTTATTGGCACCACGCGGTCCGCCAGAGCGTCCGCCACGTCGCCTAGCTTGGGAATTGGGATTGCCACGAGCACCCCTCGGCGCCCCCTCCTGCGCGGCCCGACCATCACGTTCGCCCGGAGCCAACTCTTTGCGTCCACCAGTAGCCCGCACAAGCGCGCTAATGTCGGCCTCATCTAGTTCCATCCAGGCTCCACGCTTCAATCCCCTGGGCAATAGCATCGCACCGTAGCGAATACGTATCAAACGACTCACCGCATGCCCTACCGCCTCGAACATGCGGCGAACCTCTCGATTTCGGCCCTCACAAATAGTGACCCGGTACCAGCAGTTTGACCCCTCACCCCCGCCCTCCTCAATAGATCCAAACTGGGCCACACCATCGTCGAGCTGCACACCTTCGAGCAACAGTTTTTTTTCCTCTTTGGTCAAGGAGCCCAGCACTCTCACAGCGTACTCGCGCTCTAAACCAAAACGTGGATGCATTAAATTGTTGGCGAGCTCGCCTGATGTCGTGAAGAGCAGCAGACCTTCGGTATTCAAATCAAGACGCCCTACCGATTGCCACTTGCCATGATGCAACTTGGGCAGACGGCGAAACACGGTGGGACGATTCTGAGGGTCGTCATGGGTCACCACCTCGCCCACCGGCTTATGGTAGGCAATAACCCGAGCAGGAGGTGGCTCAATACGAAATCTGATGGGTTTACCGTTAACTTTAATATTGTCGCCAAACTGAATTCTTTGACCAATATGGGCCGGCTCGTTATTCACCGAAATGCGGCCTTCAAGAATCAGCTGCTCCATCTCTAAGCGCGATCCCATACCGGACTGCGCCAATACTTTGTGTAGCTTAGGCATTTCAGCCATGGGGGCAAGTACGCGCTTTGCGAGTACGACCTCTGCAAGCTCTTCGTCCGCGTCAAATTGACCCGAAACAACGTCGGAAAACCGGGTAACCGTCGCTGGCGGGACCATGGCGTTGCGTGTCGGGATTTCTCCAGCGATGACGGGCTGAGGAGCCACTTCTACCTCCGACAAGGTAGGCGACTTGTCGGCCGCATCACTTGGGACTACTAACGGTACTTCACCAGCAGCATGTATGTCGTTCATTCTTCTAATCCATTGAGGGACGGAGTCAATTCAAGGGGGGCTGGCTCCATCGGTATATCCAACTGCAATGTTGAGTCGCTTACCAGCTCGTCGCCGACCAAGGCCTCAAAAGCGGTGCCGCTATGCGCTGGGCTCTCCAACAAGGGAAGCTGATCTAGTGAGGACAGCCCCAAATCATCCAAAAATTGCTTGGTGGTCGCGAAAAGCGCCGGGCGACCAGGCGCCTCACGGTGGCCAATGACCTCGACCCAGCCACGATCTTCCAACTGTTTGATCAGCAAGGAGTTGATCGTCACTCCGCGTATGTCTTCCATGTCACCGCGTGTGACTGGCTGTCGGTACGCGATGATTGCCAATGTTTCGAGCGTAGCACGCGTGTAGCGTGGGGGCTTCTCGGGGTGCAGTCGATCAAGGTACTCGCGCATTTCGGGTTTACTTTGGAAGCGCCAACCAGTGGCCACATGGACCAATTCAACCCCTTTATTTGCCCATTCTTTGCTCAAATCGTCCAGCAAAGTTTTAATCGTATCCACGCCAAGCGCATCATGAAAAAGGGTGCGCAAATCTCGCACCTGCAACGGTTGCTGCGAGCAGATTAATGCAGTCTCCAAGACTTGCCGTGCTTGCGCCATATTCATAGTGTTAGACCAGTGCGGAGATGCCAGTTACATTGTGGCCAATCAACGTGATTCCATTCGGGTGGGTACGCAGGTAAAGATCTCACCGCGCCTACGCTTAGCGCATTGCCAAGGTACTCAGGGGCTTTTTAACCCCTCATTGCGATTGTAGCGCAGGCCCCAGCTATCTAACACGCCCTGAAAATCGCTGGGTACCGGGGCCTCAAACACCAGTTCTTCACCGGTGACGGGGTGAATCAGCCCCAAACGGCATGCGTGCAGGGCCTGGCGGGCCATGATTGCGGTGCACTGGCCGCCGTAGACAACATCGCCAATCAGCGGATGCCCTATAGATGCCATGTGTACCCGAATTTGGTGGGTACGTCCTGTGTGCAAAATGCAGCGGACAAAGCAGCCCATGGACGCATTTCCCAATAGAACAATATCTGTCTTAGCCGTTTTCCCGGCAGACTTTTGCAAGTCAACCACTGCCATACGCAGCCGGTTACGCGGGTCTCGGCCCACTGGTGCGTCAACGGTACGCGTTTTTGCACCGTGCCAAAGGCCATGGGCCAAGGCCAGATACTGCCGGCTCACTTGCCGCGCGGCAATCGCTTGCACTAACACATCCATCACCGCCCTAGTTCGCGCCACCACCATCAACCCACTGGTGTCCTTATCCAATCGGTGAACAATTCCGGCCCTTGGTACGAGAGAGATGGCTTTGTCAAACGCCAAGAGTCCATTGAGCAGTGTGCCGCTCCAGTTACCGGGAGCGGGGTGCACTACCAGACCTGCAGGCTTATTAATTACCAGCAGATGCTCGTCCGAATAAACGACCGCAATCTCCATCTCTTGGGCTTTGAAGGCCTGACTCTGAGGGGTAGGTCGCAACTCAATCTGTAGCTTGTCTCCCGCCTTGACCCGGTGGGCAGCTTTGAGCAAGGATTTGCCGTTCACGCTGACAAGTCCATCCTGGATCAGCTGCTGCAAATAGCTTCTAGAAAACTCTTGCGCTATGTCTACTAAGGCTTGATCAAGACGACAGCCGTGCTGTTGTGCGGTCACCTCCTCCTGACGCCACTCCACCTCAGTGGGTGCTTCATCTCCGTCTTCGAGTTCGTTCGACAATGGGGGTGCCGATATAATTGCGGTGGTCTGTTTCAAGAAGGTGTCCCAGAATGGTTCGAGTCAAATATTCCAACGCCCTTGTACTTGCAATGGCAGTTGGCGCATTATTGCTGACAGCATGCTCGTCAACCCCTGTGGACAAGACGATTGGGATGAGCCCCAACGCTATCCATGCCGAAGCCAAAGAGGAAATGTCCAACTCCCAGTGGGACAAAGCCATTCCTTTACTAGAGAAATTAGAAGCGCGGGCGGCGGGAACCGTCTTGGCACAGCAGGCTCAACTGGACAAGGCCTACGCGCATTTTAAGAATGGCGAGCAGGCGCAAGCCTTGGCAACATTGGATCGCTTCATCAAACTCCATCCGGCAAGTCCTGCATTGGACTATGCGCTATACCTCAAAGCCATCGTCAATTTCAACGATGATTTGGGTTTGCTATCGAGCCTGTCGCGCCAAGATTTGTCTGAACGGGATCAAAAAGCAGCAAAAGAGTCTTTTGAATCATTCAAAGAATTGGTGGCCCGTTTTCCAGCATCGAAATACGCTACGGATGCACGCCATCGTATGACCTACATCGTCAACTCGCTTGCGCAATACGAAGTCCATGTAGCTCGCTACTACTACCGACGCGGCGCCTACCTGGCGGCAATAAACCGAGCGCAAATTGCGGTCACCGACTACCCTGATGTACCGGCGATGGAAGAGTCCTTGTTCATTCTTTATAAATCTTACGACGCGCTGGGCATGGTACAACTGCGCGACGACACCAAACGTGTGCTGGAAAAGAACTATCCGCAATCCGAATTCTTAATTACAGGCATTAAGACGGTTCGCCAAGACCCATGGTGGAAACTTTGGTGAGACTGCGCAAAGCGCTAAAGAACTGATCTTGGGTTTCGATGATCGGCATAGGTGGCAAGGCTGAGAGGATTTTTTTGCCATACCCCATCTGGGTCAAGCGCACATCGCAAATGACTAACACCCCAGTGTCAGTTTCACTGCGTATCAAACGCCCTATGCCCTGTCTCAACGCTAGAGTGGCATGGGGTAGGTGAAGACCTCTAAAAGCATTTTCGCCCTTAGCTTCCAACTGTTGTGCGCGCGCATGCACTAAGGGGTCGGTCGGTGCAGCGAAAGGCAGTTTGTCAATGATCAACAGTTGCAATGCGTCGCCGGGGATATCGATTCCCTCCCAAAATGAGGCGCAAGCGACCAATATGCAGCCGCCAGCCCCAGGTGCAGCACCGCTGCAAAAGCGCTCTAGCAGTTCTCGTTTGGATGCCTGCCCTTGCATCAGAACCTCAATATCGCCCACGTTAGGAAGTTGCTGTCTCAAGGCTTGCGCAATAGAACGCATGGCCCGAAGCGTGGTGGTCAACACCAAGGTTCGCCCTTGTATCTGCAATGCCCCTTGCCAAGCGAGCGCTGCAACTGCCTGTGCATGCCCAGGATCGCTAGGCTTGGGCAAACGTGTGGGCAGGAAAATGGAGGCCTGTCTTGCATAGTCAAAAGGACTTTGCACCTGCATCAACTTCGCACCCTCCAAGCCACAGGACCCGACAAAGATGCCCATACTTGGATCACTTCCTAACGTCGCTGAAGTAAATATCCACGACCGTTGTTTAAGCAATGCACTATCGTTTGAGCTAATTTGGTCACGCATTGCTTGAGCAATGTCTAAGGGTGACTCTACCAATCTGACTTGGCTACCGACTTCCAACCAACGCACGCTCCCAGCAGCAACAGGACGACAGTAGCTGTCAATCATTTGTAGCAACAGCACTGCTCTTTGCTGTAGTTTTCCCAATTCAATATGCGTTTGCGCTACAAGGCTCAGTGCGTCGCAGGCCTGCTCAAGCCCTGCCCGAAGACATTGCAGTACTGCACTCCACTGGGCTGGGGCAACACCCTGAGGGCTGCCCACCCCCCAACTCCTTCGTAGAGTCCCGTCTTGCGGCTCCCCAGCAATCTGCCGCAAGGCTGCTATAGAGCGCTCCAAATCCAGCGCCAACAAGCTCCAGTTCACCAAGCCACGGGCCCACTGTGCACCCTGAACAGTAAGGTCACGACACAAACTGGTCAATTGGCCGGTGCTCAACTGCTTCCCAAGAAACTGCACACCAATTTCATTGAGTTGGTGAGCCTCATCAAACACCAAGCACTGCGCCCAGGGCAACAACTCTGCGACGCCTGATTCGCGCACAACCATGTCGGCAAAGAAAAGGTGGTGGTTAATCACCACCACATCTGCCGCCATGGCTTCCTCTCGGGCTAAATTGACATGGCACTGCCCTAGCTTGGGGCACCTGGAACCCAAGCAGTTTTCGCGGGTTGAAGTGACCAAGGGAACAAGGCTAGACCCTTCGTCCAAGGACGGCAGCTCCGCCAAATCACCCGTACGGGTGATTTGTGCCCAATGCTCTATGCGAGCCAATTCGCGCAAGGTATCAAGGTCTGTCGCTCGGCTTGCGCTTCTAGCTTGCTCCATACGGTGAATACAAAGATAACTAGCTCGACCCTTGAGCAAGGCAACACGCACCGGTAGCCCAAGCACCTTAAGCAGGCGGGGGATATCGCGGCGAAACAGTTGGTCCTGTAGCGCCTTGGTAGCAGTTGAGATAAGTGTGGTTTTCCTGCTCAACAAAGCAGGAACAAGGTAAGCAAATGTTTTTCCAACCCCAGTACCCGCTTCTACAACCAAGACGCCACCAGACTCCAAGGTGCGAGCAGTCTCCAGCGCCATTTCCGTTTGCCCTGTGCGTGGCTTAAAGTCCGCCACCATGGCGCCCAAAGGCCCTTCGGCATGAAAAACGCTGCTAACCGCGTCTACCAATCCCATGCTTCAGGCCGGCTCGTCGGGCTGCATGGCGCGTTCAATGCGCTCGATCTCATCACGTAGCGCCAGCTTTTTCTTCTTCAACCGACGTAGCATGAGCTCATCGCATGGAACAACTTGAGCTGCCCGGTCAATCAAAACATTCAAATCACCATGCTCCATGCGTAATTCGATTAGGCGTCGCTCAGGGGAATGTAGATTTGCGTGCAATGGGAAGACAAAAAAGGTAGATGGGTAGAATTTGCACCACACAGTGCGTCGAAGCCTGATAATACCGGCTGACACCTTCTTTTGCAGAAAGTATTGCTTTAGCAGCAACCCTCTATGGCTTCTGGATACCGACTCACCGCATCAACTGGCATTCACAAAGGCGACCGCGACTACCAACAAGATCAGGTTGCGCTGCTAAAACACCCACGCATTGAAGGATGCCTGCTAGCCATCGTTGCCGACGGAATGGGCGGGCGAAGCGGTGGCAGAAAGGCCTCAGACCAAGTCATGATGACCGCCAAGCAATTGTTTGAGCGTTATGACCCCCTCACAGACGATGCGGCCGCCACCCTGCTACAGATGGTGCACGAGGCGCATATTGTCATCAAACTCACCGCCATCTCGTCTGAAGAAGAACCGCACAGTACCCTGGCTGCATTTCTCATCAACCCGGGTGGCGACTGCCACTGGGCTCATGCTGGTGATTCGCGCATTTACCACTACCACGGCAATAACTTTATCAAGCGCACTATGGATCACTCCTACGTGCAAGCGCTGGTGGATCGCGGTGAAATTACTGAAGACGAAGCCAACGT
>JBIIYT010000105.1:0-7707 GCA_044346675.1 Rhodoferax sp.
ACCACCCACTTTATGGACGAGGCCGAGCGCCTGTGTTCGCGCCTCTTGGTGCTAGACCATGGCAAGCTCATTGCCGAAGGTACCCCGCGCGACTTGATTGCCAAGCACTTGGAGCCTGATGTCGTGGAAGTATTTGGCACCGGTGCCAAAGCCTTGGCCGAAGGCCCGCTGCGCGCACTGGCCGCGCGGGTAGAGGTGAGTGGTGAGACCGTGTTTTTTTACACCCAAGACGCTCAAGCGCTTTTGCAGGCGCTGCACGCATACCCGCAGTTGCGCACCTTGCACCGCCCGGCCAATTTGGAAGATTTGTTTTTGAAACTCACCGGGCGGCAGATCCGCGAAGAAGGTTAATTGCTATGAAACTTTCTGTATGGCGCGCACCCCAGCTCTCCTTGCGCTTTTGGCCCGTGTTTTTGCGCAACTTGCTAGTGTGGCGCAAGCTAGCCATTCCCAGCTTGGTGGGCAATATTGCCGAGCCGCTCATGTGGCTGGTGGCCTTTGGTTACGGCATGGGCGCGCTGGTGGGGCAAATTACCGTGCCCGGTGTGAATGGTGGCGATGTGAAGGTGCCCTACATTTTGTTTTTGGCCAGCGGCTCCATTTGCATGAGCGCCATGCAGGCCGCATCGTTTGAGGCGCTGTACTCTGCATTTAGCCGCATGCATGTTCAAAAAACCTGGGACGGCATCATGAACGCGCCGGTGGGGCTGGACGATATAGTGCTGGCCGAGATGCTGTGGGCGGCGTTTAAGTCGCTCTTCACCGTCACCGCCATCATGGCGGTGATGCTGGCCTTGAGCATCAGCCACAGCCCCAAACTGTTGTTGGCGTGGCCCATACTTTTGGGGGTGGGCATCACATTCAGCTGCATTGCGCTCATCTTCAACGCGCTGGCCAATGGCTACGACTTCTTCACCTACTACTTCACCCTGTTCCTCACGCCCATGATGTTTTTAAGCGGCGTGTTCTTTCCGCTGGAGCAGTTGCCCAGCGCCGTGCGGGTGTTGGCGGACTGGTTGCCCTTGTCCAACGCCGTGGCCTTGGTGCGTCCCTTGTTTATGGACCAGTGGCCTACGCAGTGGCTGCACCATGCCATGGTGCTGGTGGTCTATGCGGTGGTGTCGTTTTGGGTGGCCTTGGCGCTCACGCGCAAGCGCTTTAATCGTTGAAGCAGCGCTGAATTAGCCGGTAAACAAATCTACCGACTCTTGGCTGGTGGTCCAGTTCATGGGTTCGCGCTGAAACACTTCGTCAATATCAATCTCTAGGGTGGCCGCCACATCGTAAGGGAAGGTATTGGCAATTTGCACTTCGCTCAGGCCCTCTTCTTGCGCGCGGGCGCGCCATGATGCCAGGTACAGCACTGCGGCCAAGGGCTCGCACCGGTCCTGCTCAAAAGGGGCGCACTGGTGTTCTACGGCATCCACAATCTCATTGGGGAACTCCCAACTTTTGGCAAAGCCCGCACCCACTTGCGCATAGCAGTAGCCCAGCAAATGCTGCTCGGCCTTGGCGCGTTTGGGGTTGAGCGGCTCCACCCGTTCGTTGAGCCAGCGCATTTGGTCGGGCATGCCTAGATGCATGACCAGCTCGCCTGCTGCGTGCACCAATCCTGCGGTAAAAGCAGTGCCAGGGTTGCTCCGCGCCGAGCGCGCCAAAGTGCGTGAAAGCTTGGCCACGTTGAGGCTATAGCGCCAAAAATCCAGCAGTTTTAGGCCTGGAACGGACTTGAAAGCCCCTGCCATGGCTGCCGCTACTGTAAGCGATCGCACTTGGTACAAGCCTAGCACAGCCAAGGCATCGGTCACGCTGCCAATTTGGTGGCTGAAATTAAACTGCGCCGAATTGGCTAGCCCCAGCAAGCGGGTGGCCAAGCCTATGTCAGAGTTGATGAGCAGCGTGATGGAGAGCAGGCTCGGGTCTTCGCGGTTGAGCTCGGTGAGCACCATCGCCACAATGCGCGGAATGCTGGGCAGGGCGACCTGCGAATCGAGTAGCTCGTCCAAATGCATGCGCGGCGCTTTCTAAAAGTAGTCTTTGCACAAGGGCTTACGCCCAGTGTGAAAGACTAACTCAATTTAGTAGCGCCGTACACCCTAGCAAGAGGGCAATTTTAGAAGCTGTACTTCAGGCCAAAGACCCAGCCCGGCCGAGAGACCATTTGGTTGTTACCACTGCCCAGGTAGAAAGTGGGGTCTGCACCCACCACATTCACAAAGCCTGCGGAGGCGGCCAATCCGTTGCCAAAATCTTTACCCAAGGTGAGTGAGTAGTCTCTGTAGTCGCCGGCGTTAGCGGTTGCGGTGGCGCTGGTTTGGTTGGGTATGGTTTGAATGCCGGCATGCGGTGTGAGGCTGAAGCCGCCGCCTAAATCGAATGTGGCGGACAGATCGAAATAGCGCGCCCCAGTGCTGTTGGCATTGGCCAAGAAGTTGTCGGTGCTGTAGAAATACTTGAAGGTCACCATTTTGTAGGTGAGCCCCAAGTAGACCTCGGTTGTATCGGCATTTTTGTATGTCGCGGTCGTTACTTTGGCTGCAGTATTGTCGGGGTACAAATAGCCAATGGCACCAATGTCCACCGTCAAATCGGTGGCAATCTCATGCTTGTAGCCGCCGTACAAATCTACTTCAGTGTCCCCTGCGGTGGCTCCCACGTAGTCTTTAATCCACTTCACGTTAGAAGCCCAAGCGCCCACGTACAAGCCGCTTTTGTGCGCCACATCCACACCCCCTTGCAGTGCACCGTTGTAGGAGGTTTGCGTCAGGCCGCGAAAGCGGTAGTCGCTGACCACGCCCACGTTGCCAGTGAAGGTGAAGCTGGGGGCGGGTGCTTTGTCTTGGGAGAAGGCCGTTGTACCGGCAAGCAGGGCCAAAACAGCAAAGGGACACTTGGATAGGACGCGCATGAAATACTCCTAGGAAGTTAAACAACACCGAGGTAACGCAACTAGTGTGCCAATCCATTGGCCCCAAAGTGGTGCACAAGTCAACAGTCCGTCATGGTGCACTAGTCCGTTGGTTTGGGCTCAGCTCGGCGGCGGCGCAGTCTACGCCCACCATCGGCAGTGGAAATAAACAAAGCTTTTCCTTGGGGCAGAGAAAGAGCGATTTTGTCTTGGCCTTCGTGGTTGAGGTGGTAGAGCGTGACTCCGCCAACCTCTGCGGATGATTGCACGTTGGATTGCGTGAGTAATTGCGACAGCTCTGTCACCACGCCAGTGCTCCAGATAAGTTTGCTCATGGTGATAGCCCCGTTTGTGCGTGATAGCGGGCGGAAAAACTGGGTACGTCCAAAGGGCGCCCAAAAAAGTACCCTTGCACGTACTTGCATCCCAGCTGGCTCAGCAGCGCCACCTGTTCTTTGTTCTCCACTCCTTCAGCAACCACCTGCAAACCAAGATTGGTAGCCATGGCGATGATGGCCCCTACGATGGCCGCATCGTCCGGGTTGGTGTGGATGTCGTTGACGAATGACTTGTCTATTTTTAGTTCGTTAATGGGAAATTTGCGCAAATAGGCCAGGCTGGAGTAGCCCGTGCCAAAGTCATCCAAGGACAGCCGCAAGCCCAAATTTTTAAGCTCTTTGAGCATGGCGTTGGTGGTGTTGACATCGTGCATGACAATGCTCTCGGTCAGCTCGAGGGTGATGCTGCTGGGGTCGACCCCGGTCTCTCGGAAAATGGCTTTCACGCGTGCCGCCAAATCTTCCTGGCGGAACTGGCGTGGCGAGACGTTGACTGCAAGCTGCAATCCCATAACTCCCTCCCTCTCCCATGCCACATGCTGGCGGCAAGCCTCGGCCAACACCCATTCTCCTAATGGCAATATGAGGCCAGACTCCTCCGCCAGAGAGATGAACTCAATCGGGTGAATCAACCCAATTTGTGGATGCTCCCAGCGCACCAGTGCCTCAGCACCTACCACGCGCCCGCTGCCCAAGTCCATTTTGGGCTGGTAGTGCAGCCGAAACTCACCCCGCTCTAGGCCCCTGCGCATGGCACCTTCCATGTTCATGCGGCTGATGGCGGTGATGCCCATCTCGGGCACAAATTGGCGCACGCTGTTGCGCCCGTGCTCTTTGACCCGGTACATGGCAATGTCCGCGTAACGCAGCAAAATCTCGCCATGGTCGCCATCGCGCGGGAAAAAAGAAATGCCTATGCTCGCAGTGACCACCACATCGTGCCCGCCAATGGTCAAGGGCTTGGACAAGGCCATCAGGATTTTCTCGGCGATTACATCCACATCACCGATCTCGGGCAAGTCGGTGAGCACGAGGACAAACTCGTCGCCGCCTAAACGGGCCACGGTGTCGGTTTCGCGCACACAGCTCACAAGGCGTTTAGATACCTCCTTGAGCATTTCATCCCCAGCGCCGTGGCCTGAGGCATCGTTGATCAGTTTGAAATGGTCTAAATCCAACAACATGATGCCTACCAACAGGTCATTGCGTTTGGCCCAGGCAATACCATGCGCAATCCGGTCGTTGAGCAGATTGCGGTTGGCCAGGCCGGTCAGGCTGTCGTGCGTGGCTTGGTATTCCAGCTCTTTTTGGTAATTGAGCCGGTCACTGACATCGTTAATGACACTCACAAAGTGGGTAGTTTGCGCACCGCTTGCGTCTTTGACCGGGGATATGGTCAACTCGTTCCAGAACTGTGTGCCATCTTTGCGGTAGTTGCGCAGTAGCGCTCGGCCCTCGCGTTTTTCGCGCAAAGCGGCGCGAATCTCTTCCAAGTCGGGCTGAGCCAGGTCGTCGCGCACCAAAAAGCGGCCTTCGCGCCCGGATACTTCTTGCGCGCTGTAGCCCGTGATGCGTTCAAACGCGGGGTTTACGTAAACAATCGAGTGGTCATCGGCATCGCTGCGTGTGATCATGATCCCATTGCTGCTGGAGACCAAGGCTTGTTCGCGTAACAGCAGTGCTTGCTCGGTTTTCTTGAGCTGAAATTTGCTGGCCGTAATGTCTTGCCGAATTGCAACCCAATGGGCCATGCGCCCCTCTTTATCGCACAGGCAGCTAACGACTTGGCGGTCCCAATAAATGCTGCCATCTTTGCGCCAACTCTGCACCTCACCTTGCCAATGCTGACCCGCCTTTAAAGCAAAAATTTCTTTGCGGCATTGCTCGCCCAATGGGTCACCGGTCTTCCATAACACCTCGGTCCCCATCAATTCTTCGGCGCTGAAGCCCGAGGCTCTGCAATAGCTGTCGTTGCAATATTCCAGCTGCCCCATTGCATTCGTAATCACCACAGCAAATGGACTCTGCCGGACCGACAAAGCCAGCAACTCTACGTTGGTCTGCAAATTCCGGTGCGCACCGGTATGTTTCAAAGCGAGGATGGCCTCTACCAACTCCTGCGCAATACGGACCAAGGTGGCATGGGCTTTGGAGCCTGCGCTGAGATCGAGGTTGGCGCTGACCTGCAATTGCGCAACAGGCAAACCATAACGCGCCAGGGGTATGGCCAGATGTTGCAGCACAGCCTCTGGCGGCGGCTGATCTGCTTTGGCTTTGTAGATTTCTGATTTGTTATCGCACTCCAACTCTATGTGCACACTGGCGTAGCCGGCCTTGGCTACGAGCGCAGTGCAAAAGCCGTGCAACATACTGGGCAAATCCGCCGAAAACCAAAGGCTTTGGGACAGTTCTCCTAGTAGTGAATACCACTCCTCTAGGCGCTGTGTTTCGACATCTAGCGGGTCTAGCGTGTTTGTTTTTCTCATTTATTCTGTGCTTAAAGTTCCAAAGCTCACTGTATCAGTAGCGCAGAAAAAGTCTAGCTTTTGCAGCCAGGCGGGTTCAATCCAAGGGCCATACTTCTGCCAAAGCTTTGCGGCAAGCCGCCACCAGCACATCGTCACGCCGAGACGTCTTGAATACCAAGGAAAGCGGGCAGTCTTGCACCGTGCCTGCCCAGATGCACACCTCGCCACGGGCTTGGGCTGCGCGGGCCAGATCGTCGCGCATGGTGGCCAAGCCCACGCCATTGCGCACTAAGCTGACCATAGAGGCCTCTTGGTCGGCCTCTACGGAGGTGCGTACCTTCAGGCCGTGCTCGGCAAACATGGTGTGCACCAGTCGGTGCTGGGAGCTGTGCGCTGGCGTGCCTATCCAGGGCATTTGCGCCAGTGCGGCCCAGTCGGCTTGCTCCAAGCGTGCGCTCCACTCGGGCGGGCCTATCACCACGTATTGCAATGTGCGCATGGGCAGGCTGGAAACATCGGGCTCCAACACGGGGCCCAAGTAGAAGCCCACATCCAGTTCGCCCGCGTTCACTTGGCCCATGACCCAACCGGAGATGCCGTGGCGCAAACGTGCTTGTACTTTAGGGAAGTAAGCCATGAGCGCCGCTAAAAAAGAGCCTAGGCGCAGGGTGTCGGGGTCTATCACGGTGCCAATGGTCACCTCGCCCGACACCTCACCACGCAGCATGCGGGCGTGGTTGAGCAGTTCCATGGCATCAAACAGGGTGCGCTCGGCTTGGGGAAACAGGGCACGCCCTTCGCGGGTGAGCACCATACCGGTGGGCTGGCGCTCAAACAGCAGCACCCCCAGCTCTTGCTCGAGCGCCTTGATCTGTTTGGATACGGCAGGCTGCGTCAGGTGCAGTTGCTCGGCGGCGCGCGTGAGGTGCCCCAAGCGAGCCACCGCCAAAAAGGTGCGTATTTGGTAGATTTCCATGTGCTGCGCAGTCTAGCGCCAAAGTGCTACGGGGCCTACCCCCGCAAGCGCCCTTCGCCGCTGAGCACCGTCAGGTCGGTATAGCGCATGCCGTTGCGTGTTTTGGGGTCTAGCTGCATGCGCAGCCCCCCTAAATCCAACGCAGGCAAGGCATTCAATGCCGCACTCACCTGCGTATCACTGGGTGAATCCGGCGCCCGCTTAAGTGCCTCTACCAGCACCCGGGCGTACACATAGCCTTCTAGACTGAAATAGTTGGGCGCAGGTGGTTCTTTCAGTCGCGCAAGCGCTTGGCGATACTCCTGCACTACCGCCGTTTTTATGGCGTATGGAAATGGGTACACCTGCGAAAACCCGATGCCTGCCGCAACGGCTGCACCACAGCGCTTCACCACCGCGGCCGAGTCCACTACCGACATGCAAAACAATTGCACCGCAGTGTTCAAGGGGCGAAACGCGCTAATAAACGCGTACACCGGGTCTCCTACCGCCACAATCAACACTGCTTTCACAGAAGCAGCTGCCAAGGTCTGGGCCGCTGCGCGTAAAGACGCGTCAATGCGTGCGGGAGTTTTGTCAAACGCCACTTTGGCTACCAGCGGGCTACCAGCGGCCACGGCTGCACGCTCTGCCGCGGCCAGCCCGGTGCGACCAAAGGCGTCGTCCACGTACAGCACCGCGATGCTGTCGAGCGACATGCGTTGTATTTGCCCCACCAGCTCGGCCAACTCATTTTCATACGATGTGCGCAGATTCAACACATTGGGGGCACCCTGCACTTCTTTGGCACCCGTTAATGTTCCAACCAAAGTAATGCCTTGTTTAGGCAGCGCGCCCGACTGAATTAGCGCAATCGTGTTGGCAGTGCCACGGTACCCGATGAGGGCCACCGGGCGCTCTTGTGCGATGAGCTCGCGCGTCAAGCGCACCGTCTCGTCTGGCAGGTAGCGGTCATCCTTGCTGACCAAACGCAGCAACTGCCCGCGCACGCCACCTGTTAAGTTGACTGCCTGAAAG
>JBIIYT010000106.1:0-7695 GCA_044346675.1 Rhodoferax sp.
TTGCGCCCATTGCCCCCACATAGTTCATCACAATCTCCACCCTTGGAAAGGCTGGCATTTTGCTGGTGTGAAGCACCTGCGACAAAGCGATCTCGCCAACTTCCGGCCAGTCTTGCACTAAGCGAACTTCACCCTGATTGACATATCCTAGGGGTCCCACATCACCAGAATCAAAAGCGTCTAGCCTATACGTATGCACTTTTTGTACGTGTCGCGCCGAGTGGATGACGCCCGCACAGACCACAACAACCCCATGTGCCGCAGGCAAAGCAGCCACAGCCACGGCATCGAGAATATTCTGCGGACCATCAGATGTCGCTGAAGACGCTGGGCGCATCGCACAAGTCAAAACGACCGCCTTGTGCTGCGTCAGAGTAGGCGGCAGAACTTGAGATAAAAAATAGGCAGTCTCCTCAATAGTGTCGGTCCCGTGGGTAATGACCACCCCTGTTACCTCCTTGCACTGCAAATGAAAATGCACTCTCTGCGCTAGCAGTCCCAGATGGCTCAAATCCAAGTCTTTACTGTCCATTTGCATGACTTGCTCGGACACCAATGTGTATCCACCCAGCACACTGGTCAAACTAGGAATTGCCGTCAAAAGCGCAGACACCTCGACCTGGGCAGCCCGGTAGCCCACGTTATCTGCGCAGTGAGCGGCCATGCCAGCAATGGTTCCACCAGTACCCAATACAACAATTTTTGACATATTTGAATGAATTGCTTGCACAAAACCAAAAGCTGGTTAAAAATACAGCCACTGGCTAAATAAACAGCACATTGATGTACTTGGGCCAGGAATAACTCGCTTAAAGGAGTCAGTATGCTTGAAAGTCCCAAACTTACCACACGGCAACAGCAGATTTTGGACCTCATCCAAAGTGCCATTGCCCGCACCGGGGCCCCGCCTACTCGTGCAGAAATTGCGACTGAGCTTGGATTTAAATCGGCCAACGCAGCCGAAGAGCATCTCCAAGCACTGGCGCGAAAAGGCGCTATTGAGTTATTGAGCGGAACCTCGCGCGGCATACGCCTCAAAAGCGACGCCCTGCGCTCCATCAACGAATCGCGCAACAAACAATTCTCGATCCCCTTGCCTGGGTTTGCGCAACTGGCACTGCCCCTAGTGGGCCGGGTAGCGGCAGGCTCCCCAATTCTTGCTCAGGAGCATGTAGACCAAACCTACTATGTGGAAAACAGCCTCTTTCAGCAACGGCCGGACTATTTACTTAAAGTACGAGGCATGTCCATGCGCGACGCAGGAATCATGGATGGAGATTTGTTGGCGGTGCAAGCAAGCAAAGACGCAAAAAACGGCCAAATTGTCGTTGCCCGTTTAGGGGAAGAAGTAACAGTCAAGCGCTTCAAGCGCAACAAGCACTTGATTGAACTGCATCCCGAAAACCCGGACTACCAAACCATCGTGGTGGAGCCTGGTGAGCCCTTTGAAATTGAAGGGCTTGCGGTTGGCCTCATCCGAAACACCATGCTCATGTAACTCCATTTGTACCGCTAGTCCCATGAACGCAGCACTTCTTATCCACTCCGTCATTTTTAGACCCATCCAAGGCCTGATGCGATGGCTGAACACTCGTCAAGGTAAAAACAGTTCATCTGAGTCATTCACGCCTCAGTTCCCACGCCAAACACCTAGTAATTGCTTGGCACCCAATTGGCGCGGCTCAACCAAGGCGCATCCCCTTGAAGCCTCCATCAAACCCTTGCGAGTAGTTCGTATTTTGGAGGCAGGGCAAGGCCCCCATGCGGTGGGGCGTATGTTGATATCAGGTCGCATGGCAGACGTATGTGCCGAATTAGACCGTCTGGCCGCGTGTGAAGCTGCTCCGTCTTAAAGACACGTTCGCGCTCCAGATCTGATCGTCCTTGCAAGCAGTCCGGAACTTACTTTGCGGGCACAGAGCTCAGACGCAGGTATGTTTCCAGATGTATTCGAGGTGCCATTGCGGATATAAGAAGGCACAATGTCGTCCATGAATATAGTTATTCTTGACGACTATCAGGACGCAGTGCGCAAACTCCACTGCGCCGCCAAGCTGCAAGACTTTCCAGCCAAGGTATATACCAATACGGTAAAAGGGCAAGGCCAGCTATCAATTCGCCTCAAAGATGCAGACGTAGTAGTGCTCATTCGTGATCGCTCTGCCATGACCAAGCAATTGCTAGAAAAACTGCCCAGACTTAAACTGATTTCTCTGACCGCAAAAGCTGGCGCGTATGTTGATATTCAGGCATGTACCGAAAGAGGTGTCGCTGTGGCGCAAGGGCAAGAGGACTTCACTGCCGTGGCCGAGCTCACATGGACACTGATCATGGCGGCGATGCGGCGCCTACCGCAATACATAGGCAATCTCAAGCATGGCGCATGGCAACAATCCGGCTTAAAGACTGGGACCATGCCCAGCAACTTCGGACTGGGCAACACCTTGCAAGGCAAGACTTTAGGCCTCTGGGGTTACGGCAAGATAGGCCAACTTGTAGCCGGTTACGGGAAAGCATTTGGTATGAACGTAGTCATTTGGGGTAGTGATTCAGCCAAAGAAAGGGCCTTGCTCGACGGCTACTACGTCGCACCAAGCAAGGAAGCATTGTTCTCGCAAAGCGACGTTTTATCGCTTCACCTGCAATGCAATGACAGCACCCGTCATACGGTAAAGCATGAAGACTTGTCACGCATGAAAACTACCGCATTGCTAGTGAACACATCGCATGCGGAACTCATTGAAACAGATGCCTTGGTCAGTGCACTCAATCGTGGACGTCCCGGGATGGCAGCAGTCGACACCTATGAAATAGAGCCCATACTGCAGGGGCATGCCCTACTGAGGCTAGAGAACTGTATCTGCACTCCCCACATTGGCTACGTAGAACTGCGTAACTATGAGATGATGTTTGACGCTGCATTTGATAATGTCATCCACTTCATCAAAGGCAAGCCCACTAACATCCTCAATCCCGACGCGCTGCAGATCAGGCGCTAAGACCTTATTTAGATTTCTGCTGTATCCCAGACCACAACTCGTCAAGGTCTGAGAATTTCCATTTAGCAGGGTCCTCTCGGCCAGCGATCTTCTCCGCAACACCCGGACGAGACAAATCAATGACCTGTGGCGCAATGCGCATATTCGACGAAGTGGAGTAAAAGACTTTCACCGAGGGTCCTGTTAAAGCCTTTCCGGTTTGCTCCACTACTACCCCCAAACGCCCTGAGCTCAAGCGCACCAAGGAACCCACTGGATAAATACCCAAACTTTTTACAAACGCCTGAAAAACGACCCAATCAAAATGCCCCTTCGACCATTCAGCCATCTTGCGAAGAGACTCAGCGGGATCCCAACCAGCCTTATAGGGCCTGTTAGAAGTGATGGCGTCGTATACATCGCAGACCGCCCCCATTTTCGCAAAGAGGCTTATTTCATCGCTCTTGAGCCCCTTGGGATAACCGGATCCATCTACTTTTTCATGATGATGCAGACACACATCCAACACAACGGGGTCCACGTTACTTCCAGTTAGCAGCAGACGATGCCCCTCCTCCGGATGGGTTTTTATGATCTCGAACTCAGCATCGGTGAGCTTTCCAGGCTTGTTCAGCACCTCTGCCGGCATCGCAGCTTTTCCTAAATCATGCATTAAACCGGCAAGACCAGCCGATCGGGTTTGTACCTCATCTAAGCCCAACTGTTTGGCCAAAGCCACCATCATGGCGCACACGGCTACAGAGTGCATATAAGTATAGTCGTCTGCAGTTTTGAGACGTGCCAAACTGATTAGTGCGCCGGGGTTGCGTGCAACTGAATCGGTAATTTCTTCGACAAGTTTTTGGGCTCCGCCAATATCCACGGTTTTACCCATGCGGGCTTCTTCAAACATGGAGATCACTGCTTTCTTAGCTTGAAAGCAAATTTTCGCAGCGCGTTGCATCTCAACCGCGATAGAAACCGGTGCCACCTCTCGAGCTGCCACGGCAACCTGCTGCAACGCCGCGTCCACTTCGGCCTCCGCCTCTGTTGAAGATACAGCTACTTCGCCCAAAGCAATGTCCGCGCCCTTACTGGTGTCAATCCAAACTTCTTTGATACTGCTGGCTAAAATGGATTTGATGTCCTTGGGATCGACAAGCACAAAGCCATTGCGCCAAAAAGGATGCTCCATCCAAGAGCCGCAAAACTCTTTTACGTGCATCCCAATGGTGAGTTGTTCAACCGCAATCTTCTTGAGCATGTTTGCCTTGATCCTGCTACCAACCAATAGCCTAGGCACACAGCCTACTTAGTTGTGAATTAACCCTAAACCCGAGTCTTCACAGTATACGAGGCCTTCACAAAAAGCCATAGAAAAATAGTGGCTTCAATGAAGGTGTCTAGGCTTTCTGCCACCACCGTGACCACTCCCATGGCCGCCCCCAGGCCCGCGCGGAGGCTTACCTAGCTCCAAAGAGCTCACCAGCTCATCAAACCGTTGGGCAAATAGCTTATCGACTTCAGCCACCACCCCCCCTAGCTCAGCGCCGTCAAAGTGACGCTCCATCATGTTGATGACATCTTGCACCAACAAGTCGCGTTGAACCTGCATGATGGCGGCCGGGTTCGGCCCCACGAAAAGCATAATAAAGTCATCACGCGACTCGCCTTCAGCCTCGCCTTCTTCATCTTCAAAATCAGCATCGTAAAAAGTGACCTCGAGTGCTGCTCCGGCGTCGGCAATATCGTTCAGATTCATGCACACTTCGTCCAAAGTTTGGCGGAAGTCTTCATCCCCAACAACGGTCCAGCATATCTGCAACAGATGTTCCACGACATCAAACTTGATGCCGGGCTCGTCCTCATACTTACTTTTTGCTCCATCGCTCAAGGAGCGCGCCCCGGCATACATCCACAAAGGCTTAAGTGCTTCTTGCAACTGCTCAAACTTCACGTCTGCGCGCAACGGCAACTGCCCGTGGACGTGGATTTCAAAAGGGGCGTTATAGCTTGGCATAAAGCAAATTGTAGTGGTGGTGCCCGAGACCGGAATCGAACCGGTACGCCCGTTATTCACGAAGCGGCGGATTTTAAGTCCGATGTGTCTACCTATTTCACCACTCGGGCACATGTGTTCTATTGTGAAACAAAAATGCCTCGTCAACGCATATTGATGAGGCATTTGAGATCAGTTATTTTTGGAGGCGCGGTCCGGAGTCGAACCGGACTAACCGGATTTGCAATCCGGGGCATAACCGCTTTGCTACCGCGCCACTGCTCTAACGAAAAGGGGAAGCTTAAGCTTCCCCTTTTTGGAATATGGAGCGGGAAAAGAGTCTCGAACTCTCGACCTCAACCTTGGCAAGGTTGCGCTCTACCAACTGAGCTATTCCCGCGTTTCAAGCCTCAAATTATAGCGTATTTTTTACCGTGTTTTTATTTCTCGCCAAAGTCTGTAAGAAAAAATCTAGTGCTTCACAGACCCCTGCAATTCGGTAGAAGCCACCGCGGGCACTACTGGCGCAATAGCCACTGCCTCATCTTCGGGCAGCGCAACAGGCTTGGATTCGAGTGCCAGGTCCAAAACTTGATCTATCCAACGCACGGGCACTATTTCCAGACCGTTCTTCACATTCTCAGGAATATCTTGCAAATCCTTTGCGTTGGCCTCAGGAATCAAAACAGTCTTGATGCCCCCACGCAATGCCGCCAAGAGCTTCTCCTTTAGGCCTCCAATTTCGGTGATCTCACCACGCAAGGTAATTTCACCCGTCATGGCTACATCACCACGCACCGCAATGCCGGTTAATGCAGACACAAAAGCGGTAGCCATGGCAGCACCAGCGCTTGGACCATCCTTAGGCGTGGCACCATCAGGCACGTGAATGTGGATGTCTTTTTTCTCAAAAATTTCATCCTTAATGCCTAAACGGCGAGCTCGGCTTCGCACCACGGTGCGTGCCGCCTCTACCGACTCTTTCATCACATCACCCAAAGAGCCCGTACGGGTAATCACACCTTTACCCGGCGTGAGTGCCGCCTCAATGGTGAGCAAATCACCACCGACTTCGGTCCATGCCAAGCCAACGACCTGACCCACTTGGTTTTGTTCCTCTGCACGACCATAGGTGTACTTGCGAACCCCCAAATAGTCATTCAAATTATCACCTGTCACCTTCACCTGAGGCTCCAACTTTTTAAGCAACAGGCCTTTAACCACCTTGCGACAAATCTTCGACAACTCACGCTCTAATGAACGCACCCCAGCCTCACGGGTGTAGTAGCGAACAACGTCACGTACCGCCGCCTCATCTACCATCAACTCGGTTTCTTTCACGCCATTGTTTTTCATTTGCTTTGGCAGCAAATAGGTGATGGCGATGTTGGTCTTTTCGTCCTCGGTGTAACCTGACAGACGAATCACCTCCATGCGATCCAGCAAGGCGGATGGGATATTCATCGAATTGGAGGTCGCGACAAACATGACATCGCTCAAGTCATAGTCCACCTCTACGTAGTGGTCACCAAACTTGTGGTTTTGCTCAGGGTCCAATACCTCTAACAAAGCGCTGCTTGGGTCACCGCGGAAATCAGTACCTAGCTTGTCAATTTCGTCCAGCAAGAACAAGGGGTTGCGTGTGCCCACTTTGGAAAGATTTTGCAGCACTTTGCCAGGCATCGCGCCAATGTAGGTGCGCCGGTGGCCACGTATCTCCGCCTCATCACGCATGCCACCCAAGGCCATGCGCACATACTTGCGTCCCGTAGCCTTGGCAATAGACTGTCCTAGCGAAGTTTTGCCAACGCCAGGAGGGCCAACTAAACACAGAATGGGAGCCTTGACCTTGTCCACGCGCTGTTGCACTGCAAGGTATTCCAGAATGCGGTCCTTAACCTTATCTAAACCATAGTGGTCTTGGTTGAGCACCCCTTCGGCATGGGCCAGGTTGTGCTTGATCTTGGTCTTGGTAGTCCAGGGCAGGCCCACCAGCACGTCAATGTAATTGCGCACCACAGTGGCTTCGGCAGACATCGGCGACATGAGCTTGAGTTTCTTGAACTCAGCTTCGGCCTTTTTGAGCGCCTCTTTGGGCATTTTGGCGGCCTTGATCTTCTTCTCGATCTCTTCTATGTCCGCGCCGTCTTCGCCTTCGCCCAGCTCTTTTTGGATCGCCTTGACTTGTTCGTTCAGATAAAAATCGCGCTGGTTTTTTTCCATCTGGCGCTTGACGCGACCGCGAATCTTTTTGTCGACGTTCAGAATGTCTACTTCGCGCTCAATTTGTTCAAACAGATTTTCCAGCCGCTCTTTCACGCTCGACAAGCTCAGCACAGCTTGCTTGCTTTCGAGCTTCAAGGGTAAGTGTGCTGCAATGGTGTCGGCCAATCGGCCCACATCGTCAATGCTGGCAATAGAGGTCAAAATTTCTGGCGGAATCTTTTTGTTCAGTTTGACGTACTGGTCAAACTGTTGCATCACCGCGCGGCGCAAAGCCTCCACCTCGCTAGCTTTACCCTTGCCCTTGTCAGCCGCATCAGCTACCAGCGCGGCAGGTGTGACATTGGCAGTGAAGTGAGATTCGCTCTCATCAATCTTGTTGACCGCTGCACGTTGATGGCCTTCCACCAAGACCTTCACGGTTCCATCCGGCAATTTGAGCATCTGCAGAATAGTGGCGATGCAACCGACATCAAACATATCAGACACCAAAGG